>CAZYRP010000077.1:0-23359 GCA_964649465.1 uncultured Granulosicoccaceae bacterium
CATGAATTCTATGTGAACGGTTCGTCGCCAAGTTCAGACTGCAGGCGGGTGAGCTCACGGACAAGCGTTGCAGTGATGTCTACCGTTTCAGGCGCTGCGTAAATATTATTAACTTCAAGCGGGTCGGCGATGAGGTCAAACAGTTCCCACTCAATCGGATTTGCCGGGCCTTGCGCTCCGGGCTGATCGAGCGGGTTATTGTAGTAACAGATCAGTTTGTGTGTATTGGTGCGAACACCATAGTGCGCTGGGCAGGCATGCGAAGCATCGTTATGCATCCAGTAGCGATAGTACATTGAGGTAGGCCAGTCATCGATACTTTCGCCTGCAAGCAACGGCGCAAATGATCGGCCTTGCACATGGTCGGCTGCTTCAAGCCCGCACAGGTCGAGCAAAGTCGGTCCGAAGTCGACATTAACTACGATATCGTCACTCACCGTGCCGGCTGTTATCAGTTCCGGGTAGCGAATAAGCAGTGGCATCTGCAGAGACTGTTCATACATCAGACGCTTGTCAAACCAGCCGTGGTCACCAAGGAAAAATCCCTGATCAGAGGTATAAACAACTATGGTGTTATCGGTAAGGTTATTCGCGTCAAGGTAATCAAGTAGTCGTCCGACGTTATCGTCAATCGACGCCACCACACGCAGGTAGTCTTTGATATACCGCTGGTAGCGCCAGTCGAGCTCCTCATCGAGTGAAAGACCATCCGGCACCAGAGCCTTTAAATCGCGAACAGGATCGAGGTCCATCATTCGCATCCTGACTGATTGAATTACTTCGGCACGCCCGGCCAGGTCATCGCGAAATGTGTCCGGATACGGAATGTCGATATCGTCGTACATTGTGAAGTGTTTGGCGTCCGGCTCCCAGTGTCGGTGAGGTGCTTTATGCTGACAGAACAAAGCGAATGGTTTTTCAATATCTCTGTTTGCAAGCCAGTTTATCGAATCGTCCGTTATAAGGTCGGTTACGTACCCTCCGACTTCATCAATACCCCGCTCGGAGTCGATGAACACCGGGTTGTGATAGTGCCCCTGACCAGGAAGCACACGCCAGCGATCGAACATCGCCGGTTCTTCTTCTTTGCTGTGGCCGAGGTGCCACTTGCCAAAGAGTGCTGTCTGGTAGCCGGCGTCGCCAAGCGCCGCAGGAAAAGTCCACAGCGTGTTATCGAGCGGTGTGTCCAGTGTGGTCACGCCATTAACGTGGTTATAGGTGCCGGTCAGGATCGCTGCGCGACTGGGCGCGCATATTGAATTGGTACAGAACGCAGAGTTCATCCGCACTCCGCCGGCCGCAATCCGGTCAATATTCGGCGTTGTATTGATGCGACTCCCGTAAGCCGAGATGGCATGAGCGGCGTGATCATCGCTCATGATAAATATAATATTCGGTCGCTCAGGCATGCCTGTCATGTTAACAGCCTGAGCTGATTACTCTAGCGGGCAAGTGTACAGAACCAATCAGCATGGACGATTTATGGCATTTCTGCTGCTATAGATACTAATACAACTCAATTTTAATAAAAAAGTACTTGCAGTAAAAAGCAGTATCTGTTGCGCTTTGCACCACAAGAAAGAACAGTGGTTGAAAAAAGCACCATGCCCGGAGCAACTACGGATATAATCGAATATGTGGGTGTGGGTGCAGCCAACTGCCACGACTGGACGCATTCTAATCAAAAAAACAGAGGAAACTTATACAATGGTAAAAACTGCCGTCTTTGCTATATCAATTGCACTTCTGACTATGGCCAGTCCTTTTGCGACAAAAATGGCAATGGCTCAGGAAGACCTCGCCAGCGTCATGGCAGATCGCGATCACTTGCGCGACAGACTCAGAAGAGCTATCGCGGTTTCTAAAGAAAGAGGCGCAAAACTCGAAGCCGCCGAAGCGGGTCGCAGCGATCTGCGTGACCGACTCCGAAGAGCCGTCGCATTCTCTAAAGAGCGAGGAGCAAAGCTCGAAGTTGCTGAAGCGGGACGCAGTGACGTAACTGACCGACTAAGAAGGGCTGTGGCCTTCTCGAAAGAGCGAGGCGCTAAACTCGAAGCCGCTGAAGCGGGACGCAGCGACCTGCGTAACCGACTCCGAAGAGCCGTGGCTTTCTCTAAAGAGCGAGCCGCAAAACTCGAAACAGCTGAAACAGGGCGCGACTACCTGCGTGACCGACTCAGAACAACTATCGCAGCTTCTAAAGAGCAAGGCGCTCAACTCGAGACAGCTGAAGCGGGACGCAGCGACCTGCGAGGCAGACTTAGAAGAGCTGTTGCCTTCTCCAAAGAGAGAGGCGCAAAGCTTGAAGCAGCCAATGCCGGACGCGATGAGCTGCGCGGCAGGCTTAGAAGGGCTATTGCCTATTCGAAAGCTTCAAGAATGGATCTGGAGCAACAACTGGCAAACGCCAATACCAGCGGAGCATCAGCTGAATGGGCCAGTGCTGTTGGCAGCTCACTCGAATCCAGCATTGGTGGTCTTCAAGGCACAGAGGTCATAACAACCAGCGACAACGCCGTGAAGATTCAGGTTGGTAACAACGGCTTGTTTCGAACTGGTGGCAATGCGCTGAGCGACAACGGTGAAAGACTGCTATCAGACATCGCACCACAGATATTGGCTCAGGATGCCGCCATCACCGTCGTCGGACATACCGATAGCATCCCGGTAGGAGCTGCCAATCGCTTTGGAAGCAACGAGGCACTGTCATTTGCACGTGCTTTATCAACTCTGCAGTTTCTGCGCGGTCAGGGAATTCCTGCACAGCGTTTATCAGCTTCAGGGTTTGGCGCAGATGAACCAATCGCAAGCAATGACACCGAAGCAGGCCGACAACAGAACCGTCGTGTCGATATTGTTCTAAGAGCTCAGTAAAAACTCTGACCCGGGCTGTCGCACTACACACACGGTGCCACCGACAAAAAAAGGGCCGTTGACAAAAAAGAGCCCCTGACAAAAGCCATGCAGGCTGCCTGCATGGCTTTTTTTTAGCATATAGCTTCACTGCCAGTAGCAGCTTCATTGAACCATTTAAGTCTCTCGTCCGGCGCCATCTGAAAAACAGCGCTAGCCGGCTTGTTGGAAACTCACTGCCGGTAAAAGATTGCACAGCAATCGCTGGTGGCCACGCGACTGTTAGACCTCTGTTGTATGCAGACTGGGTTCTGTCATCACAGATGACCCGGTATTGAAAGGTATCGCCAATGCGAGTGGAAAAATACCGTTTTTAAAAACCATATCCGTTCGGCACATTTAGTTTTACAATAGGCCGTGTGCACGTGCCCCCCCCCAGCAGCATTTTATATAGTGGTGGTACCTGTTAGAAATCAAAATTCCACTAAAGCGCCGGGTTTATTCAACTCTACATTAAGGACAAACAATGCAACATGCCGATGTAGCACGTGAAGCTGTGGCGCTGGTGAAGCCGTCAATTAATGAATTGTTCAAAAGAACAAAGCGCAGAGAACTTCACATTGTAATAATGGACCCACGCCTGAAACCGTGGGAATCAAGTTTCGAGGACGCGATTTTATATCAGGAGACCATTCGAAGCTCTGCACCATGGGAAAGCCCCTACGATGAGCTTGCTCGAAAGAAGGCGGAGCAGGCATGGCGCGAGAGACAAGCCAATGTTGTGCTGCAAACAAGCCACCCGTCTTCACTGCGTGAGCATGACATCCCTTTTTACGGATCATTTGTTTACGGCAATATTGTTGTTGGCTGCAGTGGAGTCGAAGAATGGTTCGACATGCTGATCGCCGGATGGATTGCTTTGGCGTTTGAACAGATTTTCGTTCACGAGCATCAGGCTAACTAATAAAAACCCCCATGAGCTCTGAGATCCGTGCCGGATTACGCCTGAAGAATTCCAACTATAAAATCGGAAACGCAGTTACCTTAGCTGGCACTGCCCACATCTTCCGAAACTACGCCGGCTTTTCTGGCAAGCATAAGCAGCTCTGCCACTGATTTTGTTTTTGTTTTATCTAAAATTCTGGCGCGATGATGCTCTACCGTGCGATGACTAATGTCCAGGATGCGGGCGATCTCCTTACTGGACGGTATTTCTTTGCTTTTGTGCAATAAACTGAAGACATCAGACTCACGTTCTGTAAGTCGTGAAAATCGAGATTGAATTTCTTCAATTATGCCCAATTGAATACGATTTTCCCGCCCCTGAGCAATAGCCTCATCAATTTTCTGTAGCAGAACTTCAGGCGGAAACGGCTTTTCAAGAAAGTCGATAGCACCCGCTTTCAACGCTTGCACTGATTGCCGCACACCACCATGGCCGGTAATAAAAATTATTGGCAGTTCTATTTTTCTTTTAATCAGTTCCTGCTGCAGCTCAAGCCCGGTCATCTCCGGCATGCTTAAGTCAAGAATCAAACAACCCGGTGCACCGGTATAGCTTTCAAGAAACTCAGCAGCAGAGGAAAACGCCTGAACCTCCAATCCATGCTTTTGCAGTGCTCGTGGCAAGACTTTAACAATTGTTGGATCGTCATCAATTAGAAAAACGATTGCTTCACTACTTTCCATCTTACTCTCTATATATGGAGTTACTTCAATACACCATTTGAAGGCTCTCTATGCGCACAGCCAGAATCCTGTACTCGCCCTCGTTTCACCGGACCATTACTGCACTGGTATGGAAACACACATACAACAACCTTCGATATAACTCTCGTCCATCCAGAGTCTGCCATCGTGTGATTCAATTATGGATCTGCTGATTGACAGTCCAATTCCCAGACCGTCTTTCTTGCTTGATTCAAATATCTTAAAAGGCTCAATATCGGGATTGAAACCCGGACCTGTATCGGAAAAACAGATCACAATGGTGTCGTCGACTAATTCTGTACGAACGCGAATAGCATGAACCACTGCTGAGCTGTCCTGCGAATTAATGCTCGATATCGCATCAACACTATTTCGTAGAAGATTTACTACCACTTGAGCTACTTGTACTCGATCAACATTTAGCTCCGGTATTTCACCATCTACAAGAGTAATGTCTATATTCAGAGCGCGAGAGTCGCTTTTGGTTAAACGTATGGCCTGGCTCACTAATTCATTAATATTCACCGCACTGCGATTTGAGGTATCGCGATTAACAAACTGCCGAAGCGCGCGAATTATTTCACCCGCTCGCTGCGCCTGATCCTGAATATCAGCGAGACACTCGGTCAGATTAAGATTGGAAATATTATTCTCACGTGCTACGAGCATTGCGGTATCTGCACACTGTGAAATAGCAAATAAAGGCTGGTTCAGTTCATGCGCCAACCCGGTAGCCATCTCCCCCATCGTCGAAAGCCTGTCTATATGAACCAGCTCAGCCTGGAACTCAAGGGACTGCTGCTCTATTTTTTTACGTTGCGATATCTCTCGCTTGAGGGCTTCATTAGACAATGCAAGTGCATCCCTGTCTGTTGCATGTAATTCAACCGAATTCTGCAAATTCTCGTTACTTGCCTCCAGTCGATCAAGTGCTTGCATCAGGGCAGACACATCAGACATAAGCCCGATATAATAATTCAGGTTTCCAGCACCATCTGTTATGGGTGATATCGTAAGCTCATTCCAGAATTCAGTGCCGTCCTTTTTGTAATTCCTTAAAATGGTGCTAAACACCTTCTTATTTTTAATTGCATCTTGTATGTCTTCAACCCGCTGCCTATCCGTTTTCTCTCCTTTCAGGAAACAACAATTTCTTCCGATAATTTCGTTATCCGAATAACCCGTTAGCGCCCTAAAGCCTCTATTGCAAAAAGTAATCGGATACCCCGGACGGTGCGGATCGACAATTATAATTCCATTGTGAAGCGTGTCTTCCACTGCACGGCCAATGACAGATACCGGTGAACTGATTCTGTCCTCCAGTAATGACATAACCAATTGTGCCATATGCTTCAGTGTTGAACGCTCTGACTCGGAAAGTTTCCCGGGCTGATAACCGAGAACGCACAATGTTCCCAACGCGTAGCCATCTGGTGTGCGCAACGGTTGGGCCGCGTAAAATCTTATGCCTCGCTCACAAGTTACAAAAGAACTATCCTTGAAGCGCGCGTCCCTTGAAGCATCGGGAACTTCAAAAAACACATCTGGCTCTGCAATGGCGAAAGTGCAAAACGAGTTGTCTCGCAATACTTCGGAACATCCCAACCCGACTTCTGACAAAAACCAAAGCCGGCTGGAGTCAACAAGAGAAATCGAGCAGATCGCTACATCACACGCTGCTGCTGTTGCGGCAACAATAGAAGAGAATACATCCTCTGACGGAGTATCCAGTACTCCATACCGCCGCAATGCATCCAAGCGCCGGGATTCCAGGTCACGGTTCTCTTCAATTCGCTGAGCACGAAATTTCATCAATGTTTTTGCGGTCCATTCCCTATGGTGCCGGAATGCTAAAACCAACGTCGCCTATAACGGGTCGCACTATAACAGAATCTTATTTTTATTCGGGAATTCCGATCTAGGTAGATTACCTATATTCACTGCGACGTCATGACGGAACACAAGCGCGCAAACCTTGTTTCTGATTAGCCCGCATCCCGGCAATTTCATAGCAGTAGCACGTTAACGAGCCTATGCCAGCATTGCACGGTGTTTCGCCCTCTTCGTGTTTACTATTCGCCTTTGCTTTACCCACCTGGTACCAGCAAACCCTCAGCGCTTATGGGAACGCTGAATCACGGAAGACACTACGTTATCACTTACGTGTATATCAATGACTGATGAACAGAAATTATCTGAAGACACCGCAGTATTACCACAATGATCTTTAAACTCATTTATCAGTACAGGCAGATCATCGAGTGCTGTTACGGTGTTACCTGCCGCACCAAAACCTCTGGCAATTGATGCGAAGTCCGGCCTGCCAAATACCGCACCATGTTCCGGTAAGCCCTCTACTCTTAATTTGTGCACCTCTGAGCCATAAGCACCATCATTCATTACAACAATTAATATTTTCATATTCTGTCGGACGATCGTCTCAAGCTCCTGTATGTGCATTAAGAAGCTGCCATCACCATCAAACAAAACAACGGGGTCTTCAGGCCTGGCAGCTGCAACGCCCATGGCAAATGACAAGCCATTGCCAATAGCACCAAATTCTCGAATAGTTAAAAATCGATCTGCAGATCGGTTTTTCATTTGTGCGAAAAAACAGGAACAGTGGCCGGAAGAATTAACCGCATACCAGTCAGGTGGAATAATATCGTCCAGCACACTCACGACCGCTCTGGGATCGAGTAAACCCGGCTCGATAGTGAACTCTGTATCATCTGCAGGAGTGTCACGAATTTCAGCGGCCATTGCATCTGAACGCCAGTAATTCTCATCGGTTTTTTTGCGTTCAGGCAACAATTGGCACAACGCTTCAGCACCCAGTTTTGCATCACAGCAAAGATGGTGTTTTGCAACTTCCCTGCCCTGGTTAACGGTAGCTGGGTTTATATCTATATGCAGCACGCTATCGGCGGAAAAGAGTTTGCCACCATCCGAGTTGTGACTGGCGAGACTGCAGCCAAAGGCGATTATTAAATCCGCTTGCTGAAGGTAACAACGGGCAACGGTACTTGAAAAGCCTCCGGCAACACCAATGCTATAAGGGCTCTCGTGGAACAGTCCTCGCGCTGGCAGTGTGGTTGCCAACAACGCACCCAAGCGACTGGCAAGCCGCTCGCATGCCGAACCGGCTTGCGCGTTTACCGCACCTAAACCCGCCATCACTACAATTTTATCGGCCCTGTCGATACGCTCTGCAGATCTGGCAAGACTGTTAGTGTCGGGTGCCATTGCAGGGACTATGGGCATTAACTCTGTTGACGTCGGTAAATATGTAATCGGCTCATTCCATTGCTCGTTCTGCAAATCCATTGGCACGCCGATCACTACCGGGCACTGCCGGTTTAAAGCCAGAAGGAATGCGTCTCTTATTTGCGTTCTCATGGTCTGCTGATATAGCAGTTGTACATACTCGGCACCACAGGCAGCCACAAAAGGTTTTTGATCAATCTCCTGGTTGTACCAGGGCGCTTTCAAGGGCGCTTCACCCGCAAAAATTACCAGTGGTATGTGCGCTCGAACCGCCGCTGGCAACGCCGTCATTATTTGCGTTAAACCCGGCCCGCAGGTCACCGTTGCCACACCGACTTTTCCGCTGCTACGTGCATAAGCCATGGCGGCTGCAACCGCACAGTGTTCATGCCTCACATAAACAAACTGGCAACCTCCGGATGCCATAGCAGAGGCCCAGTTCATGTTGGCATCACCGAGCAATGCGAAACAGGTATTCACCTCTTCAGCTTTGAATACATCTGCCAGTACTTCATAAACGGGTTGTTCTTTCATGAGCATTTATTCATTGGGTAAAATGTGATTAACTTATCGATGATCGCATAATGCAAAATAACATACATGCCTGTGCTGTACAGACCAGCAAAGCAATACCGGAATCCCGCATGAAAGTAACAATAATCGGCTTTGGTGAAGCAGGCCCGGTGTTTGGCAAAGAGTTACAAAACCATGGTATGCCAATAACCGCATGGGATAAGCTTCAAAGCGACACATCAACCGCCGGTAGACAAATAGAAAAAACACGGTCGTTCGGTATAACACCGGCTGCATCATTGTCTGATGCCATAAGCAGCGCTGATCTTATTATCTCCACCGTGACCGCATCACAGGCGCTGATCGCCGCTGAGCAGGCAGCAGAGAGTCTCCGCGCCGACAGCCACTGGCTCGATCTAAACTCTGTATCACCTTCCACCAAGCAATCAATTAACAACGTGGTATCGAATAAAGGAGCAGTGTTCACCGAAGGGGTCGCTATGGACACCGTGCCATCCAAAGGCGCGCAGGTTCCGATACTACTGTGTGGTCCTGAATCCCAATCTCTCAGTCAACTCTTAAATAACGCCGGTTTTAATACAAGGTCGGTCTCAGAAACATTAGGGACAGCATCAACAACCAAACTGTTGCGATCGGTACTGATCAAAGGCATGGAATCGCTGTTTGCAGAATCAATGGAGGCCGCGGGACGGGTGGGAGTACAAGACGAGGTGCTTGCCTCTTTGCAGGCAACCTACCCTGGAATGGACTGGCAAGCTGTAGCCGGTTATCAACTTTCTCGTGCAACTTTACATGCCACACGTCGGGCTGCAGAAATGCGGGAGGCCCAGGCACTGGTACAGCAATTGGGTGTTGAGCCCATCTTGTCAGCTGCCATCGCGGCACGACAACAGAATTTATCAGATCGCAATATAGCAGCACACTACACCCCGGGATCTGAGCCATCAGTAGATGACTTCATCAAAGCTATTAGTCAATCTGCATCGGCTTAAAAACGTACAGAACGTTATTTTGCGCAAACGAATTTATTCGCTTTTACAGATAGCCGGAATTCAAGCAGAATAGCCGCATGGAAACTAACAGCAATATACGAGTCAACAGTGAACGACTGTGGGATTCGATTATGGAGATGGCAAAGATCGGACCCGGTGTTGCAGGCGGTAACAATCGCCAGACACTGACCGATGACGACGCCAAAGGTCGTGCCCTGTTTCAGAAATGGTGTGAGGCGGAGGGTTGCACAATGGGCCTCGATAAAATGGGCACCATGTTCGCACGACGCGAAGGCACTGATCCAGATGCATTGCCAGTATACGTTGGCAGCCACCTGGACACTCAACCCACCGGTGGAAAGTACGATGGTGTACTCGGTGTACTGGGCGGACTGGAAATCATACGCCAGCTCAACGAGATGAATATCAAAACCAGACATCCGATTGTGGTAGTTAACTTCACCAATGAAGAAGGTACCCGATTCGCACCCGCTATGGTGGCATCCGGCGTCTTTGCAGGTATACATTCACTGGAGTGGGCCTACAACCAGCAAGACACCAATGGGCTGAAACTTGGTGATGAATTAAAGCGCGTGGGCTATCTGGGAGACGAAGAAGTTGGCGCGCGAAAGATGCATGCTTTTTTTGAACTACATATTGAACAGGGCCCGATACTGGAAAACGAAAATATAGACATCGGAGTAGTTACGCACGGACAAGGTCTGACCTGGCTGCAAGTGACATTAACCGGCAGGGAAAGTCACACCGGCTCAACACCAATGCCGATGCGTATAAACGCCGGATTGGGAATGGCGCGCATAACCGAGCTTGTACACGACATTGCCATCAGCCACGCACCACAGGCGGTGGGTGCTATCGGCCAGTGCGATATTTACCCGAACTCCCGCAACATTATTCCCGGCAAAGCGGTATTCACCATCGATTTCCGACACCCGGACAAAAATATTATTGTGGAAATGGAATCCGAACTACGCGCTGGTGCTAAAAAGATAGCCGACAATATCGGACTGAGTATGGAGATAGAACAGGTCGGCGGATTTGACCCGGTCAAATTTGATGATAACTGCGTTACTGCGGTACGCAACGCTGCTGAACATCTGGGTTACAGCCATCGCGATATCATATCCGGTGCCGGTCATGATGCCTGCTGGATAAACCACGTCGCACCTACCGCTATGGTGATGTGCCCGTGCGTTGATGGTCTATCACATAACGAAGCCGAAGAAATATCACCTGAATGGGCCAGCGCCGGCGCTAATGTACTTTTTCACGCTGTGTTAGAAACCGCTGAAATAGTAAAATAAGCCTGACTTCCAAAGCAGCTTGCACAACATCATTAATGAAGCAGAATGCCAATGAGTAAACCCAACATTTTGCTATTCATGGTTGATCAGCTCACTTCGTTTGTTTTGAATTGCTACGGTGGCACGGTATGCCAGACACCACACATCGATTCTCTGGCAAATCGCGGAACGGTTTTCGACAATGCTTATTGTCCCTACCCACTCTGCGCACCGTCTCGCTTCGGAATGATGGCAGGGCGACTGCCTTCACGTATAGGCGCTTACGACAACGGTGCTGAGCTTCCTGCCGCAACGCCGACTTTTGCACACTATCTGCGCCTGCACGGATACTACACCTGCATTTCCGGCAAAATGCACTTTGTCGGTCCTGATCAATACCATGGCTATGAAGAGCGATTGACTACAGAAATCTACCCTGCAGATCTGTCCTGGACACCCACCCCTGATTTCCGTGATTTTAATAAAGATGAAGAACGCGAGTATACGTTCGGTGTATCAACTATAGATACGGTCAAAGACGCAGGCCCGGTTGCACGGTCTATGCAGATAGACTACGACGAAGATGTTATACACCACGCTATTCGTGAGCTATATACCCGCGCCAGATGCGAAGACGAACGGCCGTTTATGATGACTGTATCTTTAACTCAGCCACACGACCCGTACGTCACAACACGTGAGTATTGGGAATTGTATGACGATAAAAATATTGATAAACCCCATGTGCCTTTTATACCCGTTGAGCAACGCGATGCGCACAGTCAGTCGCTTTACTATCACTACGGACAAGACAAATGTGAGCTAAGTGATTCCGATTACCGAAACGCCCGCAGGGGTTACTACGGCATGATTTCATTTATCGATGATCTGTTTGGTCGCTTAATGAAGGCACTAAAAGACAGTGGTTTTGACGATAACACAGTCGTTATCTTTTCATCAGATCATGGAGACATGATCGGTGAGCGCGGCATGTGGTTCAAGAAAACACTGTTTAATCCGGCCATTCAGGTACCACTGATTATCTCTCATCCACAATATACTGCTAACCGGATAAACAGCCCGGTATCATTGCTTGATATATTTCCCACCCTGTTAGAGCTATCCGAAATTCCGCCTGCGAAAATCACTACCGCAATTGACGGTAGGAGTCTGATGCCCGGATTACGAGGTAAGACTATTCACGGCCCTGTTTTTGCCGAACATATAGACGGCGGCACAGAAGCACCACGGGTTTGTGTGCGAGACGGAAGCTACAAGCTGATTCTCTCACGCGCGTATCCGCCGCAGCTGTACGATCTTGAATCTGATCCACTGGAACTCGACAATCTTGCCGGAAAGAAACATCCGGAGGAAACCAGGCTGAGTTCCATCGCAGAATCAACCTGGCCACTTGATACACTGCTGGATGATGTTATTCGTTCACAATCAGAACGCAAACTTGTCGATGCTGCTTTATCAACAGGCCGTACAGAATCGTGGGATTTTATACCCAGACCACTGCTGCAAAATACCAGCTATGTACGTCGCGGCGATGCTTTTCCTGCGGTAGAGCGCAAGGGTTATCTGCCCTACTCCGACTCCAATACTCCTTAAAATGATCGGACCACTATGGCTGATGATAAAAAAGCCCTGGTAAGGTTCCTTAAGCTGCCACAATCATTGCAGTGTGTGAACAACAAATCGTGTTATCACTGACACGGCAAAAAACACTTTTCTAGTGCTGCAAAATCTGGCTAAGAAATAATCGGGTACGTTCATTCGTCGGGTTATCGAAAAATTCCTGCGGTGTATTCTGCTCTACTATTTCTCCTTCATCCATGAAGATCACCCGATCCGCAACCCGCCTGGCAAAGCCCATCTCGTGTGTAACGCAAACCATAGTCATGCCTTCGTCAGCGAGAGATACCATAACGTCGAGAACCTCGGAAATCATTTCCGGATCAAGAGCGGAGGTAGGCTCATCAAACAATAGTATTTTTGGACTCATGCACAAAGAGCGTGCTATCGCTACGCGTTGCTGTTGCCCGCCGGACAATTCCCCCGGATACTTGGTCGATTGCTCAGGTATACGTACTTTCTCCAGAAACTGCATTGCTATGGCATCTGCTTCTTTGCGTGATTTTTTACGTACCAGAGTTAAAGCGAGAGTGCAGTTTTCAAGCACAGTCATGTGTGGAAACAGATTAAACTGCTGAAAAACCATTCCTACTTCCTGCCTGATCTCATCGATGTTGGCAACATTGTCGTTAAGTTCAGTACCGAGCACATTAATAGTGCCACGCTGATGGTCTTCAAGTTTGCAGATGCATCTGATGAGGGTGGATTTTCCGGAACCTGAGGGCCCACAGATAACTACTTTTTCACGATCAGCCACTTGCAGATTGATGTTCTTGAGTACGTGGAAGTCGTCATACCATTTATTGACTTCAGCCATGGTAACTGCTGCACTACCTGGTTCCGGATTATTGTCCATGCCCAACTCTCAGTTTTCTTTCAAGGTAAGCACCGTACCTGGACAGTGAAAACACAAAAATGAAATATATAAAACCGATAAAAACATACACTTCAATGTAGTGGACTGTCCATTTGCCGGTACCGAATGCGGCAGAACCAGATGCCAGAATTTCAAAGAATCCAACTATTGTGACAATAGAGGTTTCCTTAAAGGTAATCACAAACTGGTTAACAATGGCCGGCAGCGAATTGCGAAACGCCTGCGGCAACTGTATACGTGATACCCGCTGCCAATAGCTGAGACCAAGAGTAAGTCCGGCTTCATCCTGCCCGGACGGGAGTGACTGCAATCCGGCTCTGATGTTCTCTGCCTGATACGCCGCAAAAAACAGCGCAAACCCTGCAATCACACGATAAAGCTTGTCACCCTGCAGCCAGCCTGGCAGTACAAACGGAGTAATAACAGCGGCTGTAAAAAGAATAGTCAGTAATGGTAGTGATCTGAAAAAATCAATAAAAAGACCAAACAGCTTAGCTATTACGGGTAGCTTAGAGCGTCTGCCGAGCGCCAATACAATTGACAGTGGCATACCGATCAAAGAGACCGATGCAAAGATGAATATGGTCAGTGCCAAACCACCCCATCGTTCAGGTGTAATAACAGACAGGCCAAATATTCCACCATGCATCAGAATATAGAACGCAGCAAACCCCGCCAGCCACAGTACACTTAATTTTATTGCACTCCAGAACCAGGGCACACACGAGGCCACAATTGTTGCGATCATCACGGCACATGCCAGCGTGGAACGCCAGTGTTCTTCATAAGGGAATAGCCCAAAGAAAATAATCCGATGTCTCGCATCAATCACAGACCAACAGGCACCACTGGCCTCTTTGCATAACGGTTCATCTTCCGCAGCCCATATACTCGACAGAAACGCCCAGTCAACAACAAAGTAAATCAGTGCACCGAAAAAGAGTACGCAGGCCAGTGTCACAAGACAGTCCAGCGGACTACCAAACAAACTTTGCCTGATATTTCTCAGCAATGGAGTGGGTGGCGGTTTTTGAAAAACGGCATCAGGCATGATCAGCTTTTGACCTCATAGCCCACAATGGCGATTTTTCTGTTTATAGCATTCATCACGGTTGCAATAGACAAATTTATGATCAGAAAACCAATCATCAGAATGGCAAGCAGCTCAAGCGTCTGACCACTTTGATTGATCGAAGTGGAAATAATCATAAAAAGATCAGAGAAGCCCACCACGATACCAATGGTGGTGGCCTTCATCAGCTGAACATACTGATTGGTCAGCGACGGCAAGACAGATCGCACTGCGAGAGGTAACCGTATGCGTGTGAATATATGGTACGGCTTCAAGCCGTTAACAAAGCCCGCCTCAATCTGACCACTCGGTACAGACATCAGTCCGGCACGTACAACCTCGCCAATATAAGCCCCTCCGTACAGAGCTATCGCAATAACCAGTGCAGAAAGTTCCGGCGGCATGCGCATACCACCTTTAAAATTAAGGCCTTTTAATGCCGGCATATTCCACAGTGGTGTATCCGGTACTCGCGCCAGATAGATGATCAGTATCATCAATAACGGTAGTACCAGCCATCCAATTTTCTTAACAACATAATAGGCAGGAGAGTGATTCATCTTTTCACGCAACCAGGGCAAAAAGAACAACCACGCCACAAACAATACGAGCATTACCACCACTGACCATACAGCGATGTTTAAAACCGGAAAATAGAGACCTCGCCCGCTAAGAAATACGGCGTCACCGAGCGAAAGTGCTGAACGCGGTCTGGGCAGATGCGAAACTATTGAATACCAGAATATAGCCTGAAGAATTAGAGGCACATTGCGAAAAGTTTCAACGTACACCGTACCAAGCAGTGCGAACAGTTTGTTTTTAGACGTTCTGACAAGACCAATCACAACACCGATAAGGGTTGCCAGAAATATCCCCAGAAACCCCAGTAGCAGGGTATTGAGAAAACCGATCAATATAGTCTTACTATACGGGTCACTAATTGAATACGGCAGCACGGAAAAGGAAAAATCCCACCCTGTGGAACGCTCAAGGAAACCAAAGCCGGTAGTGAGGCTCTGCGCTTCAAGTGATGCACGGGTATTCATCACCATAGTCACCAGCAAAGCGGCGACGACAGACAAAACTGCGGCCTGAAAAAAAATCTCTCTGGCTTTTTTACTTTTGAGCAGGCTACTCATCTGAGTATTCAGTGATATTCAACGGCACTGTCCGGTTACCTGACAATTTCAAGGCAACCGGACAGCAGTTGTTAACGCTTAACAAATGGCGTTAAGTTGTTATCGCACTCACTGAGTCGAGCAAATATCAATCAAGAATCATCGGTACGATTACACCCTGGTCGCTCCAAAGGGCGTTCAGACCCCGGTCGAGCTTGTATACGGAACCAGCACCGATATTGCGATCAAAGATTTCAGCTGAATTGCCTATCTGCTTGATCACGTTGTATGCCCAGTCGTCGCTTAATCCGAGTCTTTCACCAATACCTGGTGTAACGCCCAGTAGTTTTTCAACTGTGCTGTCTGCCGGATTTGCTTTGTGCTCATCAACATTCTCTGAGGATATGCCATTGGCTTCCGCAATCCAGGTGATTGCGAACATCCAGTTGACAATATCAACCCAGTTATCGTCGCCCTGCCGCATTGCCGCAGATTCCGGCTCCAGTGCCAGTGCAACATCCATCATTGCATGGTCGTCCGGGTTTTCAGCACTTTGGCGCGTAACAGCCAGATTCGGACCCCAGCCAACCAAACTATCGCAACGACCGGCAAAGTAAGCATCACGAGTTTCCTCGCTCTTCTCAAATGTGATCATTTCGATTTCAATGCCACGGCTTTTGAAAAAATTTGCAGCCAGACGTTCGGTTGATGTACCAGCATTTGCACACAAAGAACCACCCTCAAGTGTTTCCGGTGCAGTACTGCCCAGTTCCTTTGGCATCATTACATTGGTTGCACCAACAAAATACGGCACTGAAAACTGGATGCCTAACTCAGTATCACGTCCCATAGTCCAGCCAGTGGCTTTGATAACCACATCAATGTCACCGGACTGAAGTGAAGGAAAGCGCTGCGCCCAACTGATGGGTACTACTTTCAGTTTTTCGTCTGTGCCGAACAGGGCCACTGCTAAAGCCCGGCAGTAGTCAATATCATAGCCGCTCCATTTGTTGTCATCTGTTACCTGAACAAACGGCGGGAAACTTCCGTTGTGACCTGAGCACAACAGGCTACCGCGTTCGTTGACAGCTTTAAGCGTATCTCCGTTGTCAGCAGTGGCAGATGTCGAAGCAAAGGTCATTGCGGCAATGCAGCCTGCAATTAAAGTCGGTATAAACCGGTTTTTGGTTTTAGTCATTTTCCTCTCTCTTAACACGGTGATGTGTCCTTTAATGGTAATTCAATTAATCTCACTCGATGGCGTTTTTTTTGCCTGACAATTTACCTGATGAGATCAAATTCATAACGCTTGTAACCTATTGATATATAATACATACACAACAGTTTCATCTGCCATTACAATATACCTCTCTGCGACAGCGCATGTATTTCGGCCATTAATTTCTCATTGTCATAGCGTGCGGGAGACAAGGCATTCGCATAGATTGGAATCTCTGCATCCATCATTGTTCGTGCACACAATTCACCGGCAGCACAGGCCGCCATGGTGCCAAATCCAGACATCGCACCCACGACAAAACTGCCTTCCGTTTTCATCGGCCCGACCAGTGGCCAGTTTTCATCGGTCAATGTGTAATAACCACCATAGTGATGTAATGAGGCAGGCAGCTTCTCGACATATTGCTTAAGCTTCGGGTTGAGCCTGGCTGCACCACGCAATACTATTTCCGGAAACTCAACCGTTAATTCCGGTGCGCGCACAGGCTCGACATGAGTGTCGTTATATGCCCAGCCAAGCTTCAACCAGGTACCGTTGTCGCCACCCTCTGGCCGACAGTGGATTGCACCGGGCATCTCCCGGGTTAACCACTGGTGTTCACTATTTTCCGCAAGAAGCTGATGCTCTTCTTCAGTCCAGTCAATGTGTTGTGCATCAAGATCAATAGCAAACGGCATTTGACGATGTATGGCGCTTGCTGCATCTTCAAAAGCTATTTTTTGCTGTAACGTATGACTTACCGGCAGCTCATCAGACAACATTTCCGCAATCTTATTAATGAACGGACCAGCAGCATTTACGATGCGCTCTGCCTGTATAGAGATATTATTTTTTTTTGCATGAATTTCAAAGCCACTATTTTTATTAATTCCGGTCACATCTGCTTTTACCATTTTGCCGGACGCCTGTCTGAATTTCTGCAACATAAACTGCCCCATCTGTTGTGAACTGATGGAACCTGCACGGCGAATGTGAACGATAGTTTTTATAGTCTGATCAAAATACGGGTAACATTCCCTGATTAAGGCTTGATCATTTAAAACATCAACACCGGAAGGCGCGGACTCCCACTGCAGTGTATCTGGCGTGTTGTAACCTCGCGTATTTCGTTTAGCTGACACGCTGTCATGCACCCGTATTTCACTGCCCTGCAGCGCTGAATATCCATATACCAATTCTTCCATCAACTTGTCTGTATCGGCAGAGCGCGTAGCCAGAAGGTAGCCACGGCGGTTCATATTGATGAGATTGTTGGTTTCTCTGGCGAGATCTTCCATAAGATCAATACTGTGATCGGTAAATGCAGTCATCACCGGGTGTGGCCACCAGTTGCGATAATTCTCACCGGATTGTGCGGATGTTAGCGCCATTGGTTCAGATGCATCTATGAGCAGTACTGAAGTATCCGGACGCAACTTTTTCAAATAATAGGCAGTCGCAACACCCACAATTCCGGCACCTGTTATCGCGATATCACAGTGATATTTCTTCACAGTAAAATTCCATGCCGCGCGTTGGAAAGATCGAAATACCATCCACTGTCAAAAACGAATTCAACGTTTATCCGGTTGAAAAAGATGACTTCACCGTCCGACTTTTGAATAACATTCCCCCAAACGAAAGACAACGCCGTGACACAACTGCCACTCATAAATTCATAATCACTATGAAAAAAACCGCAGCAGCGATGATGCACTAACACGCCACGCAGACCGGATTGTTAACCTGCAAACCTTGACTGAAACGATGCAGATTCATCTCTTTGAATATCTCTGGTTTCATGGTGGCCCCCGCTGGGGATGGTTTGAGCAGTTAAGAATAATTGCCTTTAATTGAAAAATACCCGTTCGGCAAACCACCAACAGCCGGTTGCTGCAATAAGACACGATGCTGGTATCACTATAAACTTTCGATACCAGGAGCGTTTCCGACACCAGAGCGCTATGGCAAAAAACGCAATTGCCACAACGAATAGCTGTCCGGCTTCCACACCGATATTAAACCCGAGTAATGCCGGTATAAATTGCAGAGTCGGCAGGCCGAATTCTTCAAGCACGCTTGCGAAACCCAATCCGTGCAATAAGCCAAAAACGAAAATTAGTGCCATTCGCCATCGGTGCAAAGATTCTGTAAAAATATTCTCAACGGCCACGAATACAATAGACAGAGCGATCAATGGCTCAACCACCGCCGAAGGAACACTTACCCAGCCCAGCGTCCCGAAAAGTAATGTGATTGTATGGGCAATTGTAAAAACACTGATTTGCACTACCAGCGGCTTTAATGCGCTTGCCAGAAAAAACAGGCCTAATACAAACAGGATATGATCCAGCCCCTTCGGCACTATATGGGTAAAGCCCACTGGTATGTAGTAGATAAAACTCTGCCAGGCAGTTCTTTCCACACCACCAGAACGGTAAATAGGATCTGTGTCTGCGCCATCCTCAAGGTAGCCTGTGTATGGTGAATCAACCCCCTGCTGGCGCACAATCAAGGTACCGTAGTCAGATGGCCAGCTAACAGTCACGGAGGGTGCCCCATCCGCAAGATTCGCACGAACGTTTATGCTGGACTTGCGCGGGAGGTCTATGTTGCCCACGGGTGGTACGGTGATATCTGTCAATTGTAGTGACAGTGGCTCGGGTGCTTTGATCTGAAGTTTTTTAGCCATTTCCGGCCAGTACAATCGAAAAGCCTCTTCCAACTGTTGCGGCTCCATGGCTCGATACAGATCATAGTCGTTTGCTTCCTCAGTGTTATCGGTATCAGACAAAGACTGCAAATCAATCCGTGCAACAAACGACTCTGCATTAAGATCGATTTTAAATGTCACTGTATCGCCACTGATTTCCAGATCACCGACAGATGGCGAGATTTCATGGGCGTGAGATGTTTGGCTGGCAATCAAAGAGACACACAGTGCTAACATAGCAACTGAAAAGCGGCGACAGCTGTAATGTCGCAGATTCTTAAATGGTGAGAAATTCATGAATGGCTCAATTGTGTGGCGCAATATCAAACGACAGCTGCTGTCTTTTCTTATATTAACAGTTGTCACGCCAGCCGCAATTGCCCACGAGTTCTGGATTGAACCAGAACAATATCGCATCGATCCATTGTCACTGATGAAAGCATCCCTGCGTATTGGAGACGACTTTGAAGGATCAACAATCGCATACCACAAGGGCAGCACCACTCGCTTTGAGATAGTCACTCAGGCAGGTACTGAAAAAGTTACCGCCCGAGCGGGCGACGATCCGGCACTGGCGTCTGAAGCAAAACAACCCGGATTACATGTGGTTGTGCATCAGAGCCCGGTGACCACGCTTAACTATACAAAGTGGGAGAAGTTCCAAAGTTTCTCAAACAACAAGGGCTTTAGGGATATTCAGCAACGCCATCAGGCGCGAGGTCTCCCGGACAAGTATTTTGTGGAAGCTTATTCGCGGTATTCAAAATCACTGATAGCAGTAGGAGATGCCACAGGCGATGATCAGCACAACGGTTTGGAAATAGAATTGGTAGCGCTGCAAAATCCGTACACCAGTGATGTTAGCGGAGGAATGAAAGTGGCCGGCTATTATCAGGGGCAGACGCTGCCTGACACACAGATCGAACTTTTTGAAAAATCACCGGATGGTAAAGTAACTATTAGTCTCCACCGCACCGATGATGATGGCGTCGTGACACTTCCGGTAAAGCCAAAACATCACTATCTGGTAGACATGGTTCTGCTCAGAATACCTTCAAAATCTATGACAAAGCGGAACAGAGCTGTGTGGGAAACTGTTTGGGCCTCTTTAACCTTTTCAACCGATTAGATATCCGGCAGATACCTTTGACAACAAAGCCTTCTACCCACCTCGTCCTCTGACCAGCGAGTGAAATTTTGATTTATTGTTGATTGCAGGCGGTATTGGTAAAGTCTGTAGCCAGCCACCGGATCCGCCACCAGACGCTGAATGGCACACGGAGCAAAAAAATTGCGCGACCCTCGTTATGACATTCTCTTTGACACTGTGGCCATTGGTCCGTTAACTGCCAAAAACAGATTTTATCAGGTGCCTCATTGCAATGGCGGGGGCTACCGTGATCCTTCCGCAGCTGCAGAGATGAGAGGTATAAAGGCCCAGGGCGGCTGGGGGGTTATCTTTACTGAACAGTGTGAGATGCATCATTCGTCAGAGATTACACCATTCATAGAGTTGCGACTGTGGGAAGACAAGGACATTCCGCAGCTCCAAAAGATGGCCGCAAAAATGAAATCTCACGGCGCACTGGCAGGCATCCAACTGGCCTACTCAGGCATCAACGGGCCGAATCTCTACACCCGCGAAGTACCACTGGCACCGACTGCACTGCCAATCAGAACATTTACCAATGACCCGGTGCAGGCGCGCGCACTGGATAAAAAAGACATTAAGGATTTAAGGCGCTGGTTTGTTAATGCCGCAAAAAGATCAAAGATCGCAGGCTTTGATCTTATCTGTTTATACGGTGCTCACGGGTTTGGTATTTTTCAACACTTTTTAAGTAGTGCAACGAATCAACGAACCGATGAATACGGCGGCAGCCTTGAAAACCGCTCGAGATTCGCGCGCGAAGTGGTTGCAGATATGCGTGATGCAATAGGCGACACGATGGCTATAACGCTGCGTGTCAGCCTCGATGAGTCTATTGGCGATCTCGGCTTTAGCAACGCCGAGGTACGGGATTTTATCGAAATGCACAAGGACCTCCCCGACTTGTGGGATCTTGCTCATGGTGAGTGGGAGGACTGTTCCGGTCCGTCTCGCTTTAAAGAAGAAGCAGCCCAACAGGATCTGGTGCGTGGCATTCGTGAACTGACTGATAAACCTGTAGTCGGTGTTGGCCGGTTTACCAGCCCCGATGTGATGGTTAAGCAAATCAATTCCGGGTTACTGGATTTTATTGGTTGCGCGCGTCCCTCTATTGCCGATCCTTTCCTGCCAAAAAAAATAGAGCAAGGACGTATTGAAGATATACGTGAATGCATTGGCTGCAACATCTGCATAACCGGTGATATGACTATGTCACTGAGTCGCTGCACACAAAACCCCACCTTTATGGAAGAATGGCGCAAAGGCTGGCACCCGGAAACCATGAATCCTAAAGGCGACAGCAACAATGTTCTGATTGTAGGTTCAGGCCCCGCGGGATTGGAAGCAGCATGGGCGCTCTGTCGCAGAGGCTACAAAGTAGCAGTCGCCGAGGCAGCAACAGAAGTTGGAGGTCGTGTAATTAAAGAAAGTAAGTTACCAGGCCTCTCAGCATGGGGGCGCGTAGCGGACTATCGAAAATACCAACTGTCGCAACAATCGGATGTGGAAATTTATCGCGACAGCGAACTGACGGCCGGAGATATACTGGAGTTCGGTTTTGAAAATATCTGCATCGCAACAGGTGCGCAATGGAGACGTGACGGTGTTGCCCGACAACATGTTGTGCCAATGAAAATCGCGCCAGACGCCTCTGTTTACACACCAGATGATCTTATGAACGGAACCATACCCGGTGGACGTGTGATTGTTTTTGACGATGATCATTACTACATGGGTGGTGTGCTTGCAGAGCTGCTTGCAAGCCAGGGTGCTGCGGTTCAATTGATTACCCCTTCCGCCTTTGTCTCAGACTGGACCGTAAACACTCTTGAGCAAAGCGCTATTCACAAAAGACTGATTGAGTCAGGTGTGGAGATTATTTTAAATCGCGGAATTACAGAGATACATACGGACCATGTATCAAGTAATTGCATCTACACCGACCGCAGTGAAAAATATCAGTGCGATTCAATTGTGATGGTAACGTCCCGAATAGAAAACAACACGCTCTATTGTGATTTAAAGACGCGCGAAAATGAATGGACTGACAACGGTATAAAATCGGTAAAGATTATAGGTGATGCTAATGCGCCTGGTCCTATTGCATGGGCAACGTATGCAGGGCATCGCTATGCACGTGAACTGGATGGCGCAGACCCTGGTGACAAACTCACTTTCAGACGTGAAATTACATCATTGGCAGATCCGGCCTAGCGATTAAAATGCACCTGCTTACTATGAAATACGCAGGACTTTCGCGTCGCCGCTGTGTTACCCATCCCAACGGCGCTGTCGGTATACTGAATCTGTCAGGGGACCACTGCAGCAGCAACATCAGGATCGAGCAAGAGTGACAGAACCAGCAGCCGTTTCGATTCGCAATGTCAAGAAGCACTTTGGGGATTTTGTCGCCCTAAGCGATATCAGCCTTGATATTACCGACAATGAGTTTTTTACTTTACTGGGCCCTTCCGGTTGTGGAAAAACAACCCTGCTAAGAATGATTGCTGGCTTCGAGAGCACCACTGAAGGCGCTATATGGCTCTACGGTGATGAAATAGAAACCCTGCCCCCCAATCAGCGCCCGGTAAATACCGTTTTCCAGAGTTACGCCCTTTTCCCACACATGAATGTGGCAGAGAACATTGGCTTCGGTTTGAAAATGCTGGGCTGGCCGCAGCAGGAGCGCCAGGCACGTATTGATGAGATGGTGCAAACCGTTAAACTGCAGGAGTTTGTGCATAGAAAACCCGCACAGTTATCCGGCGGTCAGCAACAACGTGTTGCACTGGCACGGGCAATCGCTCCAAAACCCAAGGTGCTATTGCTCGATGAACCGCTCTCCGCGCTTGACCTAAAATTGCGTCAGCAAATGCGGGCTGAATTAAAATCGTTACAGCGCGAAACCGGAA
>CAZYRP010000078.1:0-23150 GCA_964649465.1 uncultured Granulosicoccaceae bacterium
CAATCTCACGCACTATACTTGAAGACACAAACGTATATTGACTGGCCGCCGCCACAAAAACAGTTTCCACATCGGGTTCCATCTGACGATTAAGATTAGCCAGCTGCACCTCATATTCAAAATCCGAAACCGCTCGCAATCCACGAACTATGACAGACGCCTCGTTCCGCTTCGCAAACTCAACAAGCAAACCGCTAAAGGTTTCAACTCTTACATTCGGGTATTCAGACAATACCTGCTCCGCCATATCGCAGCGCTGCTGAAGATCAAAATGTGGTTTTTTTCCGGGACTTGCAGCGACTGCAATAATCAGTTGATCAAACATTTTTGCCGCGCGGCTAACGACATCAATATGACCGAGTGTGACCGGATCAAACGTCCCGGGATAAATTGCAGTGATATCCAATTTGGAATCCAACGTTCAGCTAACAGGCAATAATCATTGCACGCCCGTCACTCAGCTGCAATTGCTCGATACAATTGAATACGAACTTCTCCGGCTACCTTTTCGCGAAATAGCTGCCAATGTTCAGGAACCTGCAGAGCGCCAGCTCTTTTATCGGCTTCGACATATACCAGAGCATCAGGCTTTAACAGCTGCTGCTGCTGAATTACATCAATAGCTGATTGGTGTAGATTCTCCGCAAACGGCGGATCAAGAAACAGCAAATCAAATTGATGCCCGGCAAGCTTTAGCTCATAGGTACTTTCAGTGAGTGCATCCGCCGCAAATATATCAATATTCTCAAACTGAAGTCGCTCGACATTTTCTTTTAAACACTGAGTAGCGGCAGTGTTTTTCTCGATCATCACAACGCGAGCAGCCCCACGAGATGCGGCTTCAAATCCCAGCGCACCGCTTCCGGCAAACATGTCCAGACATTGGCTGCCAGCAATCGAAGTCTGCAACCAGGCAAAAAGCGTCTCTCTGATTCGATCACCACTGGGCCGCAGACCCCTGGCTGCCACAAATTGAATTTTGGACCCCCGTTTACTGCCTGAAATTATGCGCACGCTACTACGCTGATTTATACTCATAAGTGAGCCACAAACCAGACTGGAATGTAGTTGCGCGTATACGTACTGAAATTCATGATATGCCAGGCTTTTTGTGTGCCGATATCATATCAATCCAACATTCCTCTGGCTGCTAAAATACCCTGATGGGCCTATTCAGTTTCTTAAGAAAAAAAAATACCTCTGACGATGCACCCGCAGGAAAACCTGCGCATACGGATGCACCTGACGATACATCGACAGATGTTGCAAAGCTCGAAGTTACTACAGCCGAAGCCGACAAGCTGGATGCCAAGCTTGCCAAAACCCGCAAACGTTTTACCAGCGGCTTACTCGATTTCCTGACCGGCAATAAAATTGACGATGACCTGCTCGAAGATCTCGAGGCTCAGCTGGTAATGAGTGATGTAAGCGTAACCACGGCCACGAAAATTATTGATTCAGTGAGACGAGCAGCAAAAGACAATGCAGCGAATGACTTGCGGTCGGTATTGAGAACAGAACTTACCGACTTATTGCAACCTTGCCAGCAACCACTTGAAATACCCGACAGCGATACACCGTTTGTATTATTAGTTGTCGGTGTAAACGGTGCCGGTAAAACCACTACTATCGGCAAAATTGCCAGACAACTACAAAACGGCGGTAAAACAGTCATGCTTGCAGCCGGAGACACATTCCGTGCAGCCGCCGTTGAGCAACTTAAAACCTGGGGTGAGAGAAACAACGTACCTGTAGTATCGCAAGGCAGTGGCGCTGACTCTGCTTCAGTTGTATTCGATGCCTTGCAGTCAGCCAAAGCACGCGGCATCGATGTATTAATCGCCGATACGGCCGGGCGGCTCCATACGCAGCATGGGTTAATGGATGAGCTGGGCAAGGTCAGCCGGGTAATAAAAAAAATAGATGAATCAGCACCACATGAAACTTTACTGGTGCTTGATGGTACTACCGGTCAGAACGCTTTGAATCAGGCGCGCGAATTCGGTAAGTCGGTAGACGTGAGTGGTTTGGTCGTAACCAAACTCGACGGCACAGCTAAGGGCGGTGTGTTATTCACGCTGGCCGACGAACTGCAGCTGCCAATCCGCTTTATCGGGGTTGGTGAAGGCATTTACGATTTACGCGTCTTTGAAGCACCTGACTTCGTCGATGCTCTGCTGGGCGATGGCGTCCCCGACGGCAGCATTCCTGCGGAACCGCGCGCGTGATCTCCATGCACTACAAGTGTAAATCCCCAGCAAAGACCCTGGCCGGTATACCTCACTGGCCTGGTTTTCCCTGCAGACAATGCACACTCGTGCATGCCAGACATTACGCTGGTGCAGGAGGCCAATTCAGGTGATTCATTTTCATGAAGTGCAAAAAATTATTGGCGATTACGCCGTAATCAACAATTTGACGCTGTTTTTGCCAAAAGCCTCCTATACTCATCTGTGTGGTGACAGGCAGTCAGGCAAAACCACGTTAGTGCGCATGATAATGGCGTACGAGAAACCGGATAAAGGCACGCTGACGATCGACGAACTCGAGGTTGGCAATATCCCTGAAGCTCGTATTCCCTACCTGCGACGCCAGATTGGCCTGATTGCAGAATCACCGGCACTGCTTGAAGATCGAACAGTAGTTGAAAATATTTCTGTTCCGCTTCAATTGGCAGGCTTTGACCAGGACGTCATTGATCAACGAATAAAAGCAATGCTCGAACTAACAGGCCTGGATGACAACAAAGCAGCGATAGTAAACAGTCTCACAGCACCGACGCGACAAATAGTGTCAGTTGCGAGGGCAATAATTCATCGACCTCCAATAGTTGTGGCAGATGAACCGTTGCATAACCTGGATGATGAAACTGCCGGTTTGATAGTCAGTCTGTTAAACGAAACAAATACAACCGGCACAACAGTGCTGGTTACTTGTCAGAACAATAAAGAGCTCATAAAGCATGGTGCCGCAAGCACTAAAACAGTGACGCTCAAAGCAGGATCCATCGTTGAAGATGAACACAAGCAACTCGAACAGGATAATATCGGCTAAACGATTCTTATCACTTTTGCCGTTTGGCAGCAGCAATAAACTTGTTGCCAATAATCACCCCAACGGCCCCAAAAACAGCCCTGTAAGCAAACAGGCAAACAACCGGGAAAGCCGCAAGATAACCGGCAAACAAAGCACTACCCGCTACGGAAAAAACGCCAAACTGTGGAATTTAATTAAAGATTGTCTCGCCTCCCTGCTTCGCACTCCACCGAAAAAAACCATTTTAATTTGTGCCATCGCATTAACGCTGCCAACAACAATCGCTATATTCTCTGCAAGCTTCAAAGCAGCTGAGCAAAACTTACTCAACAGCCGCAATATCAGTGTTTTCCTAAACGAAAAAATTAGCCTCAACAATGCCTCTCAACTGGCAAAGACACTGGCGAGTAACCAGCATATCTTAACCGCAGAGCTGACCCCCGTAGCGATTCAGGATCGCGACATACTCACTATAGATATTCAGCCGGCAACCACTCTAAACAAAATCCAGCTCGATAATATTGTAAAAGAACTCAACAGCCATACACTGGTCGATTTTGTTGCCGCAGATTCGAGCTGGCTGCAACAAAATGTAGAGGCAATAAACCAAACCCGGAAGTTTGCCTGGCTAAGCCTCGCGGTTGCGGCACCAATAACAATGGTGCTGGCTTACCTGATTTCTTTTACCGACCTGATCCGCCAAAAGGCGGAGTTGAAAGTTCTGAACCAAATGGGAGCAAGCCGCCTCACGTTGCTCAAACCGCTCTTGCTGCGCAGCCTGACGCTGACGTTACTCGCCCTGGGCGTTGCTGCCCTGCTTGCCTGGGGATTGATAGAAATCTTACCCCATTTAGCTGATATATCAACTTATAGTCAGGTTTTTCCTCGCTCACTTCCATTCCAGCAAATAGTTCTACTCGGTTTAATTGCCGTTTTCAGCAGCTGCCTGACTGTTGGCATATTAGGCAGGAAAACAATAAAATCCCTATAAATCAATAACTTGATATATTTAACATTCAGTTGAGATTAAATTTAGCCTGTTATTCTTTGAATATTGGTCGATAACAAGGGAACTTTCCCCCTTGTTAGCACTCTTACCTTGTGAGTGCTAAAATAGGTACTACCAGTTAATCAGGAGAATAATAGATGGCCAACGCTATGGTAAATAAGTCAGCAATGACTCTACCGGCGGTCAATGATGATCTAAACGGATATCTTTCCAAGATCTCTTCTTTCCCGGTTCTGTCTGTCGAAGATGAACAGAGCCTTGCTCGCAAATATCGCGACAATGACGATCTCGAGTCCGCCGGACAGATGGTCATGTCACAATTGCGTTTTGTTGTACACCTGGCTCGAAGCTACTCAGGCTACGGGCTGCCGCTGGCAGACCTGGTCCAGGAAGGCAACATCGGTTTAATGAAAGCAGTGAAGCGCTTCGACCCGGACGTTGGCGTGCGCCTGATCTCTTTCGCGGTGCACTGGATTCGTGCAGAAATTCACGAGTACGTCATTCGCAACTGGCGCATTGTAAAAGTTGCCACCACCAAAGCGCAGCGCAAACTATTTTTTAAATTGCGCAGCTCTAAGAAGGGTCTGGGATGGTTCTCTGCGGCAGAAGCAGAAGCCGTGGCAAAAGACCTGGGTGTAACGCAGGAGCAGGTATACGAGATGGAGTCACGCCTTACCAGTGGTGACATGTCCTTTGATGCAACCTCTGCCGACGATGGATCAGAGAAACGTGCTCTGCGACCCGCCGAGTATCTTTATCAGGACGATGTAGACCCGGCTATTGCTGTTGAAAACGATGACTATGCCAGTTCACAAGTGACTACACTGACTGCCGGTATGGACGAACTTGACGAACGCAGCCGAGATATACTGCAACGCAGATGGCTGAATGATGACAACAAGTCTACCTTGCAGGAGCTCGCTGACGAATACAGTGTTTCAGCAGAAAGAATCCGCCAGATAGAAAAAGCGGCAATGAACAAGCTCAAAGCACACATGCTTGAAGCGTAACGGTAAAAGCTTTCCCTGTTAACAATATGGGAAACGATAAAGGAACGAAAAAGGCCGCTTAATCAGCGGCCTTTTTTACTTTTAGTTTATGCTATTCGGAAACCAGCCTTGCCGTGTTTCGCAAGACCATAGTTCCATCAGGCAGGGTCACCCAATCGTCTTCAGGGCCTTCAAGCGCCGCTAGTTCGCCAGCACTATTTGCAGCAGGAGTACTACCAGAGGACAGGATTGCACTATCAACGAATTCACTAATAGCAAAGCCACCGGGAGTAGTGACAACTTCTTTAGCTACCTTAGCCCGATCTGCTGTTGGTGTTACCTCTTCAGTCGAGATGTTATCAACTACATTGTCAGATTTAGCTGGCAACGAATCGTTGTCAGTCCTGCTAACAACAGTACTACCGCTCAGCAATGACATACCGTTTGCGCCAACCACACCTCCGGTGCTGGCGCTCACTGGCACTGGAACCGGCGAGATTTCTATAACAACTCTTGGTGCTGGAACGTTAATATTTTCCGGGGTCGAATCATCAGATGCCACGGCCTCAGTGGTAACCCTGACATTACTCACCGGATTAGCACCAACAGCCTCGCCCAATGAAGCGCGTGCACTGGAGAGTTCTTCGGACTTACTATCAGCAACGTCTACAAACGTCATTATATCTTCAAGCGTAAAATCTTCCGGTCGCTGGAAAATTTGCAGCGCCAGCTGCCGGTAGGACTCCAGCGTCATTCCTTTAACCGCAGGCTGAATATAATCGATTGAATAAAGCTCAGTGTTCGGGAAATCCGGCACTTTCTCTGAAATTCTTCTAAATTCGACCAGCGACCAGCGCGGTGAAAATCCATAGGCACCCGCATAGGCAATCTTTGCATCCATGTCTGTTACACCCTCTGCAAGCAGTCCGCTATAAAAAGTGCTCTGAACATCCTGCCACGTACGAATTTTTTCATCTGTACTGACACTGTGAATGGCAGCAGTTCTTAAGTAATCACTAACTGGCAGCAGAGCAGCATATTGCCATACAACCGGCGGTACCGACTGTGTAACCGCAGAGCCCCTGGGCGCAATCAGCGTATCCATACCCGGCTTGCTAAAGAACAAATCAGCACCAAGAACCTGGCCATTCTCAACAAAAAGCTCACTCTCTAATGCATGGGTCTTGTATTCACCGCGCTCTGAATGGTCCGCAGCACCGGTCATACTGACTGTAATAAGCAGGGTGATGCCAACGGCAGGTATGCCGATTTTCTTACTCATTTTATCGCCTTGATCTGCACACAAACCGGCAGATACCCTCTGCCATTATTACCCGCAAGGTATCAAAACAGATCACGGCTGACTGTGAAGGAATCCACGCTACGTGGAAGGGCTAATTACAAAATGCGCAAAGCTGCGAAAGGTCTTGCCGGATAACCCAAAAAGAATTCGACAATTTCGCTGCCAGAATCCGATTATCCCACCAATAGGTAGAGGCAGATCTTCAGGCAGCTGCTAGATAAACAAAGGAACGTAATGATCTACCAGAAGTGCCGCGAACAAACCCATCAGGTATTTGATCGATACCACGAACATACGTATCGGTTCCTTTTCGTGCTGCGGGTTTTGTAACTTAATTGCATGGAATAGAAACCAGCCACCAAGCACCAATGCCGCAACCAGATAGATAAGTCCGCTCATCTGAATCAGATACGGTGCGATTGTAATAAGCACCAACAAAATGGTGTACAACAGGATTTGCACCCGTGTGTATTCATTGCCATGAGTTACCGGCAACATGGGAATACCGACTTTTGCATAATCGTCGCGACGATGAATAGCGAGCGCCCAGAAGTGAGGCGGCGTCCAGATGAAAACTATCAAAAACAGCAGCAACGGTTCCGCAGTTACCTCTCCGGTTATTGCAGCCCAGCCAAGCACCGGTGGCATTGCACCGGCAACCCCACCAATAACAATATTTTGTGGCGTCGCACGCTTTAAGTACATGGTATACACGCAGGCGTAGCCGATGAGTGAAAGAAAAGTCAGGACTGCAGTAAGCACATTGACAAAAAATACCAGCAACACCATCGCAATGACACCTAGTGCTGCAGCAAACATCAAAACGCCGGCACTGGAAAGGTTGCCCTGAGGTATCGGACGCTTATTCGTGCGGTTCATTTGTGCATCAGCTTTTTGATCAACAACATGGTTGATTGCAGCTGCAGACGCAGACGCAAGCCCGATACCCAGAATGCCAAAAACAGTCTCCTGCAACGGCGGCCAGCCCGGAACCGCCAGCACCATCCCGACAATAGCGGTGAACACCAACAACAAAACAACTTTTGGCTTGGTAACTTCAAGCAGATCATCGATTAGCGATGACCTTGTAGAAGATGAAGCGGATGCTGCAATTACATCAGCTGCCTCTGTTTCATTGCTGGGTTGCATCAGTACTATCCGATCCTTGAAGTCTTAAGGAGGTGCTTTAAGTCCTTAAGGATTTTAGCCGGTGGCAGGTCAGCGGCAAAACGCATCATCAAATTGCCGTTTGGATCGACTAGATACATACATCCCTGACAGGACGCCATGTTGCTTTGTGCACTGGAAAACTGTGATTGCAGGACGCCGATATTATTGGTGTCACCACCCACAACCTGCAGACCTTCGCTGGCGTTTTGCAATTTCTCCTGCATCTCCTGCCACGCAGGAGTTACCAGAACTCGCTGTACACGTTCCATTCGGCGTCCGGTTGAAAGGCGAATCTGACGCATGTTGTACAACGCCGTCTCACAGGCCTCATCACATTCCCGATCGATGAAATAGACCATACTCCACTTGCCACGTATGTCGTCAAGACCCCAGACAGGCTTGGCAGCACTGGCAAGATCGAATGCTTCAAGAGGCACAGCCGGATGTATAAGCTCCCCGTTGACGGAAACTCCCGCGCCCTCATTATTCGACACGTAAATGAACCAGATCCATGCCGCAAGTAGTGGCGCTGCATATAGCCCCATCAGTCCAAGCAACTTAGCCCTGCTCAGTTTTCGTGCAGATTTTTCTGCTATTGCATCAGTCATCGTTTTGTCTAATAACCATCAGGTATAAATACAAACCTACAAGGGCGAGCAGCATCGCAAACCACTGGAAAGCATAGCCAAGGTGCACCTGCGCCCCACTCCCGATTGGCTTCCAGTTATAAGTGTAGTTGCCGGGTTGCCCGTCAGCTGCGACGATCACGGCGTCCATTACGGGTATTTTATCGAGTTTAGCTGCAATAGTCTCATAGTCGATAAATTGAAGGATGACAGGCCAATTTGTAATGCCCGGGTCTGGACTGGAATCACCCAAAAGGACGCCGCGCGATGGGGTCACTACGATTCCACGCAACAGTTCGGGCAACTCATTGCTGGCAGGTTCCATTAATTGCACCTGCCGATTGCCGTTGTGACCGATCCAGCCGCGACTAACAAGCAGGTAACTGTCGTCGGACAGAAAAAAAGGTGTTATCACTTCAAACCCGGCCTGACCGCCCAGCGTTCGGTTGTCGAGCAAAAACTGATGCCTTGTATCAAACCTGCCACTAAGCTCGACACGCCGGTACAATATTTTTTCAGCAGCATTGGCATCAGCAGCGTCGGCAGGCAGTACTTCCAGTGGAGGGAGTTCAGTTGCTGCTCGATGCATCTGCACAATCCCGGTCTTCTCATCGGCACGACTGAGTTGCCACAGCCCAAGCTTGAAAAAAGCCACGCCAACCAATAGCGCTGCCACTGTTGATGCAACACCAGTCCGAGTTGTTAATCTTGAAATAAATCGACTCACCAATGGCAGTTTCCAAATTGAGGACCACATTAAGTGCCGCCTTGAAGCTCGGGCGCTACCCACTGGCAACGTGTGCTAAGGTGCTGTTTCTCTTATTTCGAATGAGCTTATGTTACTAGTAAAGCTGATAATCATCATCTTACTTCTGGCGATCATGGTCAGCTTGTTTTCAGGGCTGTTTTTTCTGGTTAAAGACGACAGCAGTAAAAGCCGTACCGTCAACGCACTTACCTGGCGAATCGGTTTATCGCTGGTGGCCATTGCCGTCATTATTGTTGCGGGTCTGGCCGGTGTACTGGAATAGGATACGCTGCAAAAACAAACTGCCAAAAGAAAAGGCGCTGAAAGTACTCTGCGTACTCAAAGCGCCCTTTTTTGTTGTTAGAAGCAATTTCGTAAAGAAAAAAGCTTCAATCTTCGCCTAGAGAATATAAACAAAGATAAATAGTCCTAACCAGACCACATCAACAAAGTGCCAGTACCAGGCAGCCGCCTCGAAGGCGAAATGATTGGTTGATGAAAAGTGTTTTCTGGTTCCTCTGAGCATCACTATCAGCAGAATAATTGCACCCATACAGACATGAAAGCCGTGAAAGCCGGTTAACATGAAAAATGTTGACCCGTAAATACCGGTAGACATTTTAAGATTCAGGTGAGCATAGGCTTCGTAATACTCGAGAGCCTGTAAGCCAACAAAGGTAAACCCCAGTGCGCATGTTGCGAGCAGCCATTTAACCATCTTTGCGCGATCACCATGTTTTATTGCATGGTGGGCGATAGTACAGGTCACACCACTGGTTAGGAGAATAAGCGTGTTTATGACCGGCAAACCCAGCCAGCTCATCTTTTCATAGCTGCCACCCAGCTTATCCGGACCATTAGTGGGCCAGACATAATCGAAGCCGGACCAGAGCACTGCATTGGTCGCCGCCGCACCACCCTCACCAGCACCCGATAGCCAGGGACCGGAATAAACTCGTGCATAAAACAATGCACCGAAGAAGGCACCGAAGAACATCACTTCGGAAAAGATGAACCACATCATCGCCATGCGAAAAGAAACATCTACCTGCGGGCTGTAGGTTCCATTCTCTGATTCTGCGATTACCTCGCCGAACCAGCGAACCATCATGAAGACCAGCAGCGCTGCACCAAACGCCATGACAATCCAGCTGCCACCGTTGAGCAGCGAGGCGAAGCCTGCAAAGAATGCGAATAGTGCTATTGAACCGACAATTGGCCACTTGGCTTCATGCGGAATGTAGTAACTGCTCGATGAGCTCATAAGTTGTTCCTGCTGGACATTTCGGGCGCTAGCTATCGGACAAATTGTCCGGCGCTTCGCCGGTATCAAAATAGGTATACGAGAGAGTGATTGTGTCTACACTTCGCGGCAAATCGGGCTCGACAAAAAATATCAGCGGCATATCTTTAACACCGCCCGCCTCGAACTCCTGCTTGGTAAAACAAAAACACTCGATCTTATTAAAATGTTTGGCGGCAGAAGACGGCGCAACACTAGGCACTGCCTGGCCAACAGCCGGTCTGCCACTAAGATTAACGGCTGTATAGTGAGCCGTGTAGGTCTTTCCTGGCACCACCTGCATGGTTTGCTGCGCAGGCTTAAACGACCAGGCGGCGGACGAATTTATGACTGAGACAAACTCGACTGTCACCAGACGGTCTGACACTACCGTGCCATCAGGGCGCGCCGCCGCTGATGAGTTGGTACGACCGTTCAGCCCGGTTATATCACACAGGATGTTGTACAAAGGTGGCATAACAACGTAGCCAAATGCAAACATCGCAACACTCAACGCGATGAGCTTGCCAACCAGCATTGCGTGCAACTGGTTTTTCAACCACTGGCCTTTCATCCATTGGCACCTGTCTGCTGAAATTGCATGTAAATGCTCAGCAGATAAAAAACGATCGCGATCACCGCGAGCACGAGCGGAATTTTCAGATTGCGTTTCTGGTTTGCCATCATTTTCGTATTGATATCTTCGACGCTATCCAATGCTAACTGTATTGTGCCGGCGGCTTATCGAAAGTGTGGTATGGCGCCGGTGATGGCACAGTCCACTCAAGACCATCGGCACCTTCCCAGACTTCGTCTGTCGCTTTCTCACCACCTTTGATGCACTTAAAGATAACCCAGACAAATATCAGCTGCGAGAAACCAAACCCGAATGCACCGATTGTCGCAACTGCATTCCAGTCTGCAAACACCTGATTGTAATCAGGTATACGTCTCGGCATGCCTGCAAGCCCGACGAAGTGCATCGGGAAGAACAGCACGTTCAGGAATACTGTAGATACCCAGAAGTGGATCTTGCCCCACTTTTCGTTGTACATATTGCCGGTCCACTTCGGCAGCCAGTAATAGGTCGCCGCCATGATCGAGTAGATTGCACCAGGCACCAATACGTAATGGAAGTGCGCAACTACAAAGTAGGTATCGTGGTACTGAATGTCCGCCGGAGTTATCGCGAGCATAAGGCCGGACAATCCACCAATGGTAAACATCACCAGGAATCCGATCGCAAACAACATCGGTGTCTCGAACGTCATTGAGCCTCGCCACATGGTCGCTATCCAGTTAAATACTTTCACGCCAGTTGGTACAGAGATCATCATCGTTGCAAACATAAAGAACATTTCACCAGCCAGTGGCATACCCACGGTGAACATGTGGTGTGCCCAAACGATGAACGAAAGAAACGCAATCGATGCTGTTGCATAAACCATAGACGCGTAACCAAACAGAGGCTTGCGAGCGAATGTTGGAATGATGCTTGAGATAATGCCAAAAGCCGGCAGAATCAAAATATAGACTTCAGGGTGTCCGAAGAACCAAAAGATATGCTGGTACATCACAGGATCACCACCACCGGCCGCATTAAAGAAGCTGGTACCGAAGAAGCGATCTGTTAACAGCATGGTTACCGCACCTGCAAGGACCGGAATAACCGCAATCAAAAGATAGGCAGTGATTAACCAGGTCCATACAAAGAGAGGCATCTGCATCAGTGACATACCCGGTGCACGCATGTTGAAAATGGTTGCAACAATATTAATTGAGCCCATCACAGACGAGATGCCCATGAAGTGGATCGAGAAGATCACAAAGGCAAAGCTGTCAGGGCTCTGCAGTGACAACGGCGCATATAGAGTCCAGCCACCTGCAGGACCACCACCTTCCATAAACAAAGTAGAGAGCAGCAGCAGAAATGCAAAAGGCATAATCCAGAAGCTCCAGTTGTTCAGACGTGGCAGCGCCATGTCCGGACCACCGATCATCATCGGGATCATCCAGTTGGCTAAACCCACAAACGCCGGCATCACCACACCGAAAATCATTACCAGCGCATGCATTGTTGTCATTGAATTGAAGAACAGCGGATCGACCAACTGCAGCCCCGGCTGAAACAGCTCGGCACGAATAATTAGCGCCATGCCACCACCGATGAAAAACATCACCAGTGCAAACAGCAAATAGAGCGTTCCTATATCCTTGTGGTTGGTTGTATACAACCAACGTGTCCAGCCTTTAGCTGGCCCATGATCGTCGTGATCGTGGTGGTCTGCGGCAGCGTAGCTCATATCAACTCCGGCTCTATCTGTTTAATCTGGCTAAATTTAATCTGGTTCAACATCTGAATTAACGCAATGCTTTAATAGCTGACGGTTGAATGGTGTCTCCAACCGAGTTACCTAAGGCATTACGTTGATAGGTAAGTACAGCTGCTATATCCGAATTACTCAGACGGCTGGCAAAAGCTGCCATCGCAGAACCGGCCTTACCGGCGTAAACGATATCTATATGGGCAGCAGGATCACCTACGGCAATTGCACTACCGGTAATAGCGGGGAAAGCACCCGGTATGCCCTGGCCATCTACCTGATGGCAGGATGCACACTGCGTGTTGTAGACCCCTTCGCCCTGAGCCATTAGCTCTTCCATGGCCCATTCACGATCATCATCTGCGGAGTCTGTAACCGCAACAGCCGTTGACGCCGCAGCGTCAGTGCTGTCAGTCATCTCTTCTTTGGCAGGAGTATTCTCGGCAACCCAGGCATTGTATTCGTCTTCCGGCAAGGCTTTTACCACTACCGGCATGAAGCCGTGATCACGACCACACAGCTCGGTACACTTACCTCGATAGGTACCCGGCTCTTCAATCAGTGCCCAGTTTTCATTAATAAAACCCGGAATCGCATCCTTCTTTACTGCAAGATCAGGCACCCACCACGAATGAATAACATCCGCAGAAGTGTGTAAAAAACGTACTTTTTTACCTACCGGCAGTACCAGTGGATTATCAACATCCTTCAGGTAGTGCTCGTATTGCGTGACATCGATACCCGACCCTACCTGACGTGCCGCATTATGCTCGGGTGCAAGGTTGCTGAAAAAGCTGATACCAGAGTCGAGGTATTCATACTGCCACTTCCACTGATAGCCGGTGACTTTGACGGTAACGTCGGCGTTACTGGTATCTTCCATTGCAATCAAAGTTTTCGCAGCGGGAATAGCCATTGCGATAAGTATGAATAACGGCACTGCAGTCCAGATGATTTCTACCAGCGTACTTTCATGAAAGTCTGCCGCCACCGCACCTTTTGATTTGCGGTGCTTGTACATCGAATAAAACATAACAGCAAAGACCGCCGCACCAATGATGCAGCAGATCCAGAAGATCAGCATATGCAAGCCGTAGACTTCTTTACTGATTGGCGTCACACCAACCGGCATATTGATCTCTGCACGCGCCGCAAAGCTTGTCAGCAACAGCATCGCAGTCACTGACAACCAGGTCGTCACACGCAGTAGTGGTGACCCTTTTATGATTGAGCTTGGGTTTGTTGACCCCGGGACTATTAATCCGGGATTTGTTGAACCTGAGGACCTCATTCGGACCTTCTCCAAAATGGCAAAATAAGATTTTTGCTGGTGTGACCCGAAACGATGTCACAACAAGCATTTAAGTAATACAAATGTCTAGCTTAAACCACTCTAAAATCAACCCATTAAAACAACTCTTACAAAATAAATGAGTCGACTTAAGACTGGCAGGAAACTCAGCTGATCAGCCTGAGTTGTGGTTCATCAACACGCAAACAATGCAGTATTTCCTTGTACAACAACCGTTTTTCTTCTTTATTCAACGCCTGACCTATCTCCAGGCTCTGGCCACTGCACTGTAACTTCAACTGTCCGACGTCAAAGGCGCTGGGCGGATCATCAAACTTCACCTTAGTCCACTGACTCGGCAGCTCTGCTGTTGCCACTGGTTTGTCATATCCGCTTTCGACCAGCAGCCTGTCTCCCATATTAGAAATCACTTCCGTGTATCCAAGGCGCTTGTAGGCTTTGGTAAGGCAAAAATACACCAGCAAAAACTCCAGACCCGCAAACGGCATAACCATCCAAAAACCGGCAGTGGCGATTATTCCACCAAAAACTGCACTCAAAGACCCCAGAGATGCTGCCAATATCACATTGGCTCGCCAGCTCATCGACTTATTCGCCCGTACCACCACCTGGGTGACACCTGTGGCGCTGTTAACCTGTCGTAAAACCATCTTTTGTATGCGGCCGCCTCAAAACTCTGCAATTTTATAGCAATGCACGTATTCGCTCAATCAAAGCGTGACATCAACTCCTCCGATAAAAGTTACCGCTTGAACGGATTCGCGTGTATGTGACAAATAAACCCATCAAAAGAAGCAGCTATTCGCCATTTTATGTAGCGTTGCAGACATTTCAGAAATCTTTGAAATATAATATCTACTCCTGCTTTCGGCGGCAAGGACTACGCCAATTCAACCACTCAGAAAGTCAGTTTTTAGTGCGCAGCTGATCAATATTGAACCGGTACTCACCGGCGGGCGCTTTTGGCACACCACTCCAGCCATGTGCTACCACCAGCTCCAAAGTCGCATCAATACCACCGTCTTTGTTGACCGGATAATTCTCAGCAAGGCGCTGCCGGACCGAATTTGCAGTAAGCCCTCTGCGCCGACCACCCAGCACATTGATAAATCCCAGCCCGATCAGTTCATCAAGCAATGCATCGACCGATGAATAACTGACCGTTAAACGCTCGGTATCCATGACTGGATCGGCCATGCCGGACGATATCATTAGATCACCGACATCGTGCATATCCAGAAACAAATTTATATGTTGACTGTCGTCGATTTCACTCCACGCTCGGCGCAACTCTATTAGTGTGTCCGGACCCGCAGTACTTATGAAATACGCTCCGTCTTTCACTAGTATGCGATTGATCTCTGCTGCAAGCAGTTCCGCGTTGCTCAACCATGGCAGCATCATATTAGAGACAACCAGTTCAACGCTGTCATCGCCAAATGGCAGAGGGCAGGATGCATCAAGACACACCAGTAACGGGTGCTTTTGCCAGAATCTTCGATTTCCAGTTGCCTCGTGTAAACGCGCCAGACTGAGATCTGCACCAACAACTGCAGCGTTTTTGAATTGCTGCTGCAGCAACTTAAGATGCCGTGCATCACCAGTACCAAGATCTACGATCTTTGACGGCGACAAAACCAGCAGACTCAGCCGCTCGAACAAGCGATCGGCAATAGAATCAAGGATCGTCCTTGATTCAGGCGCAACAGGTCTTGCCATTGCTTTTTTAAGTATCTTTTTGTCAGGCATGAATTCATGCAGATCTGAGTCGTCCACAAAAGTCCGGTATGGCGGGTGTTCGGCACTGATTCTACCTGCCAGATCTTTGCGCTGTTGCATGAATCGACTAACTACCGGTTATGCTCGCTATGGCTTTATGCGGCATACTCCCACTGATACTTCCGCCTGCGACTGTCATACATGCAAGCCATTCAAATACTTCTGCCAATAGCGGCCTACCTCATAGGCTCTATTTCTGCCGCCATTATTGTTTGCCGGCTAATGAGATTGCCCGACCCGAGATCAACCGGCTCAGGCAACCCGGGAGCCACCAATGTACTGCGCGTCGGTGGCAAGACTGCAGCAGCCATAACTCTGGCTGGAGATGCACTCAAAGGCTACCTTCCGGTACTCCTTGCTGCCAAACTCGGAGCAACCCCGCTAATACTTGGCCTGACAGCGCTGGCTGCAGTATTGGGCCATTTGTTTCCGGTATTCTTTCAGTTCAAGGGTGGCAAAGGTGTCGCTACAAGCTTCGGTGCCATTTTTGGCTTAGCCTGGCTTGCTGGCCTGCTCACCCTGACAACATGGCTGGCTGTGAGCCTGATTTTTCGTATGTCGTCCCTGGCTGCACTCGCGAGCTTATTGCTGATGCCGCTTTATCTGTGGATCACCTCAAAATCAGTGCCGCTGGTAATTTGTGGTGCGATAATCACCCTGCTTGTATATATCAGGCACAAGGCAAACATTCTCCGCATTTTTAAAGGTGAGGAGCCGCGAATAACCGGCAGGAAATCCTAAGTTCCGGGCGCTGTCATTTGCTCCAGAGGCCACCTCGGATGTACCGTCACATCATCGCCGGAACTCTCACCTGCAAGCAGCCTGAATGCACCGGCGTAGGCAATCATTGCACCGTTGTCTGTGCAGAACTCCAGCCTCGGAAAAAAGAGCTCGCCGTCAACTGACTCAATAGTTTCAGCAAGCTGTGCCCGCAGTTTGCGATTGGCAGCCACTCCACCGGCAACGACTAGTGTGTCTACATTTTCCTGCTGCAGGACCTTCCTGCATTTGATCGCTAATGCATCCACTGCTGCTATTTCAAAACCGGCGGCAATGTCATTCACAGATTTCGGGTCGCGATTGATTTTTTCGAACGCGGTAATCGCTGCTGTTTTTAATCCGCTGAAACTGAAATTGAGATCGGCACTTTTGGCCATTGGTCGCGGGAATTCGAATCTGTTACCGTCACCGCTCTCCGCAGCTTTGGCCAAAGCAGGGCCACCCGGATACCCGAGGCCGAGCATTTTAGCGGTCTTATCAAAAGCCTCACCAACGGCATCATCGAGTGTATCGCCCAGAAGCCGGTAGTGACCGACGCCGTCCACTTTAACAAGCTGAGTATGTCCGCCCGATACCAGCAGGCAGACAAACGGAAACGAGGGTGCCGGAGTTTCAAGCATGGGTGCCAGCAAATGCCCTTCCATGTGGTGCACGCCGAGCGCTTTGATACCGAGCTGCCAGGCGAGCGCACGGCCGGCAACTGCTCCGGTAAACAGAGCACCAGCCAGACCGGGGCCCGCTGTGTAGGCGATCGCATCTAGATCACGCAACTCTATTCCTGCCTCGGCAACGCATGATTTGGTCAGGCTTACCCACTTTCTGACATGATCGCGAGAGGCAATTTCCGGCACAACTCCGCCATATTCAGCATGAATGTCTACCTGACTATGAAGCATGTGGGAGCGCAATCCTCGCTCGGAATCGTAGACCGCGACGCCTGTTTCATCACAGGAAGTTTCAATACCCAAGACTTTCAAGTTGCTTTCTCATTGCTTTTAGGCAGGCTTTACCTATATTGATGTGGGTCGATTACTTGCTTGTACGACATAAACCCTTATAATCCGCGGGCTCGGCGGCTGATTTTTGCCCGCTCATTCAATAGCCATTCTACAGGAGTGGCAAGACCCAAATACCTGGAGACGTTTTTCCACTATGCCGATTGTACGAGTAAAAGAAAATGAGCCTTTTGAAATTGCCCTGCGTCGTTTCAAGCGCTCCTGCGAAAAAGCTGGCGTTTTAACAGAAACTCGCCGTCGCGAATACTATGAAAAGCCGACTACCGAGCGCAAGCGCAAAGCGGCAGCAGCAGTGAAGCGTCACCAGAAGAAACTCTCTAAAGAGATATCGCGCAGAGTTCGTCTGTACTAAGTAAGCTTCCAGCGAAGCCCGGATCCGCGCAATTCAGGCTCGCGAAATTTAGGCCAGCGAACTTCAGGTATTCACGATGTCGGAAATCAAAAACACAGTACTGGCTGATATAAAAGCCTGTATGAAAAGCGGCGACAAAGCACGCCTCGGTGTGTTGCGCCTGATTTCCTCTGCAGTCAAACAGCGTGAGGTCGACGAACGCGTCGACACAGACGATGCCGCTATGATTGCAATCCTTGACAAAATGGCGAAGCAACGCCGCGAATCGATAGAGCAATTCACCGCCGCCAATCGTACTGATCTGGCAGATGCTGAAGTTATTGAGCTCGATATCATTAAAACCTACCTGCCTGCGCAACTGTCTGAAGATGAGATCAATGCACAGATCGACAAGGCAGTTGCAGATACCGGGGCTGCTTCCATTCGTGATATGGGCAAGGTTATGGGTATTTTAAAGCCCGCTCTGCAAGGCAAAGCAGACATGTCCGCTGTCAGTTCTCTGGTAAAATCCAAACTCGGATAAACCTCTTTTCGTACTCAACTTTGAGTACCGTGCTGGCTTCTTAACAGAGCTCCCCCGCTAACACTACGGCTTAAGACCATGGGAAATGTCTTTCAATTTCTGGATGCCCCTCGACAGGATCCTGAAAAAAAACCAGTTGAAGAAAGAATTGTTGAGTTCGGTGAAATTTACGGCGAGTTCGATCCGGAAACCGCTTCTGTGCAGGCAGATCGCTGTCTTGAATGTGGCAACCCCTATTGCGAGTGGAAATGCCCGGTACACAACTACATTCCCAACTGGTTAAAACTGGTTGCTGAGGGCAATCTGTTTGAAGCTGCTGAGATGAGCCATCGCACCAACTCATTACCAGAGATGTGTGGGCGGGTATGTCCGCAAGATCGACTGTGCGAAGGTGCATGCACACTTAACGACGGCTTCGGCGCTGTAACTATTGGTTCGGTAGAAAAATACATCACCGATGAGGCACTCAAGCAAGGCTGGCGACCGGACATGTCTAATGTTACACCAACAGGGAAAAAAGTTGCTGTGATCGGAGCGGGCCCTGCAGGTCTCGCCTGTGCTGATGTATTGGTAAGAAACGGCGTTGAACCGATAGTGTTTGATCGCTATAACGAAATCGGTGGCTTACTGACCTTTGGCATACCTCCATTCAAACTTGAAAAAGAAGTGGTATTCACTCGCCGCGCCATCATGGAAGAGATGGGTGTGAAATTTTCACTTGGCGTCGAAATAGGTAAAGACATCGCTGTTGATCAGTTGCTGGCAGACTACGATGCCGTATTTATGGGCATGGGCACTTACACTTCAATGCGCGGCGGCTTCCCCGGTGAAGAGTTGCCAGGTGTGTACGATGCGTTGCCCTATTTGATCTCAAACGTTAACGAAGAACATCAGTGGCAGGCTGATTCACCTTTTATTGACCTCAAAGATAAAAAGGTTGTTGTACTCGGCGGTGGTGACACAGCAATGGACTGTAACCGGACTGCCATAAGACAAGGTGCTGAAACCGTATCCTGTGCTTATCGTCGCGACGAAACCAACATGCCTGGCTCTCGACGCGAAGTAAAAAATGCCAAAGAAGAAGGTGTAAAGTTTCTCTGGAACAGACAACCCATTGAGATTACCGGTGATGGCGACGTTACCGGAGTTAAAGTGGTCACCACTCAGCTGGGTGAACCCGACTCAAGAGGTCGAAGATCACCAGAACCTGTACCGGGTACCGAAGAGATAATTCCTGCAGACGCTGTTTTAATAGCGTTCGGATTTCGACCGAGCCCGGCAGACTGGTTTTCAACACAGTCAATCAACACCGACCAGTCAGGTCGTGTAGAGATTGCCAGCGACACAACCCATAGTCATCAGACATCAAATCCAAAAATATTTGCCGGTGGTGATATGGTGCGCGGATCAGATCTGGTAGTCACTGCCGTATTCGAAGGGCGTAATGCTGCAGAGGGCATTCTGAATTATCTGGAAGTTTAAACGTAATACTTTTTTAGCTATTTTGCGCTTCACTTTATTAAGTAAAAACACCGGACTGAATAGAATCCGGATCGCACTGGCACTACGGACCAACACAAGACAGGCTAGCAATGCATTCCATTAGAAACACCCGGTTCCTGCGCGCACTAAATAATCAACCAAACGATCGCACACCGATCTGGATAATGCGACAAGCCGGGCGCTACCTTCCCGAGTACCGTGAAGTACGTGCCAAAGCCGGTGATTTTTTAACCCTGGCCGGTACTCCGGAGCTTGCGTGCGAAGTCACGCTGCAACCAATCAGACGTTTCCGTCTTGATGCCGCGATAATTTTTTCTGATATTTTGACCGTGCCTGATGCCATGGGTCTGGGCTTGTACTTTGCCGAAGGCGAAGGACCTAAGTTTAAAAATCCGGCACGCACTCCGAAAGACATCGAAGCGCTCGGCAACCCTGACCCTGAAACAGAACTTCGCTATGTGATGGATGCCATTCGCTTAACGCGTGCCGAGTTAAATGACAGTGTTCCGTTAATTGGTTTTGCGGGCAGCCCATGGACTGTGGGTACCTACATGATTGAGGGCAGCGGCAGTAAAGAGTACGTGCATACAAAAAAGTTAATGTATGGAGATGATCCGGCACTGCACAGTTTATTGGCAAGAGTAACCCGCACCACAATCGAGTACCTTAAAGCACAGGTAGAAGCCGGCGCTCAGGCATTGATGGTTTTCGATACCTGGGGTGGCATATTGACGCCTAAAGCTTATCGCGAATTCTCTCTGCGCTACATGATCGAAATCGTCGCAGCACTAAAAGAATCACACCCGGACATACCGGTCACCTTGTTTACTAAAAATGGCGGTATGTGGTTGCCGGACATAGCACGCAGCGGCTGTGATGCAGTGGGTGTAGACTGGACCACTGACTTGCGTGACGCACGAGCCTTAACCAGTGACAAAGTAGCCCTTCAGGGCAATCTTGATCCAGGTGTTTTATACGGCTCGAAAGCTAAAATAAAAGAAGAGGTCCTGCGCGTACTCGAAAGCTATGGCGAAGGAGACCGGCATATATTTAATCTCGGCCATGGCATCCACCAGCACATTGATCCGGATAACGTGGAGTTCATGATTGAAACGGTGCACGAGCTAAGTCCGGCATTTCATCCGAACCCGCCCACGAATTAGATTACCCTCTACCGTTTCAATCGCTTTGCAATTGAATTGATCATTTCAACGGGTCTTTTCGCCTCATCAGGGCTCTCTTACGTAATAGCGGTTGTTCCCGAGTGAGATGAAACAACGCCTGATCAGAACAGCGAGTCGACCTGCTTTTTCTGCGTATTGGGCTGCTTTCGCGGTTGCACTACCTGCACAGGTCGCGTCGACACTGTTTCCCGGGTAACCGGCTGCTGCTGTGTGTTGTTCACTACCGGCTCAGGTGCTATCGGCTGTACATTCGCAAATGGCTCAGCGTACTCGGTTGGAATATTTTCTTCTCTGAAAAACTCAAAGTAGGAGCCATCAGCCCCGGGTGTTGCGAGCTTGCCCGTTTTTCGGTCGATCCTGACAGTAGCTACACCTTCCGGCTGCAAGTCGTTGTCTTCAGGCACACCTTCAAGCGCCACACTCATGTAATCCATCCACATCGGCAGTGCAGCACGCCCGCCACTTTCTTTCGCGCCCATAGATTGCTGCTCGTCGTAACCGACCCATGCAGTCGCCACCAGTTGATTGTTGAACCCGGTAAACCATGCATCATAAAGATCGTTGGTTGTACCGGTTTTTCCAGCAAGATCGCCTCTGCCAAGTGCCTTTGCCCGGCGCGCAGTACCACGCTCAATTACTTCACCCATAATAGAGCGCATGATGTAAGCGTTGCGCTCATCAACAACACGCTTTGATGCAATCACCAGAGGTGCTGTTGGAATACCACTGAACTCATCTGAATTTACAGGCTGCGGATTCAACTCAAGCACTTCCTCTGCGTCATTTGTTTCATCTACAACCGCAACGTCCTCAATAGAGTTAATACCCTTATTGGTTTCGTCTATTTCTGCGCAGGTTTCATCGCTTTCACAGGTTTGCACTACCGCAGACTGGTAGACCACCTCACCAGAGCTATTGACAATCTTTTCAATAAACCGCGGCTGCGTGGAATAGCCGCCGTTGGCAAACACAGTGTAGGCAGATGCAAGCTGCAAAGGCGTCATATCACCACTGCCCAGCGCCAGCGACAGATTTCTTGGCAAGCTTCTCGGCTCGAAGTTAAAACGCTCTGCATAACGTATTGCCCTGGGTATACCCAGCTCCTGCAGCACACGGATAGACACCAGATTACGGGACTTCACCAACGCTTCACGCAAGCGGGTAGGACCAAAGAAACGGCCGGAGTAGTTTCGTGGTCGCCATTCGTCTTCAAGCACAATGTCTTCAAGAACAACCGGTGTGTCGTTATATATTGAGGCTGGCGTGTCGCCATGTTCAAGTGCTGCTGAGTAAATGAACGGCTTGAAGTTCGAGCCAGGCTGCCGGTATGCCTGCGTAATCCGATTAAATTTGCTGCGATAAAAATCGAAGCCGCCAACCAGCGCCATAATCTTGCCGCTTTGTGGTGAAAGTGCGACGAATGCACCTTCCACCTCAGGCATCTGGGCAAGAGAGTAAACCCCGGCGGCATCTGCTTCGACGTAAACCATATCGAGGGTCGAGAGTATTTCACCAGGCGTTGTAAAGGCAGGTTTCTCTTTATCTTCCTCGCTGCGTGGTGATGCCCATTCCATTTGCTCAAAGGCAATCGCAACCTGCTCACCGCCGATCAGTACCGCCTGCGCGCTGAGTGAGTCAGTGGCCACAATAAGGGCGGGTTTCAATCCGCCGTGTGCCGGCAACTCCGTCAACTGTGCATCTATAGTTTCCTGCGTTTGTGCATCTTCCGCATTCATTTTGCCCGGCAAGCGGAAACCCTGACGTTTCTCATAAGCCACCAGCGCCCGATGCAGCGCGGCATTGGCGGCCGCCTGATGTCGGCTGTCAATGGTGGTGTACACCTTATACCCACCAGTGTAGGCCGCCGGCCCGAGCCAGGTCACCATTTGCGCACGCGCCATCTCACTTACATAGCTCGCTTCAACCTCACTTGGCGTTTTGTGTAAAGTGGCGGTGACAGGGCTTGCCAGCGCATCTTTGTATTCCTGTTCGCTTATCTTTGACAGCTCAAACATTCGGCGCAATACATAGTTGCGTCTGATCTTTGCCCGTTCCGGATTAACGATGGGATTGTAAGTGGAAGGAGCTTTCGGCAATCCGGCAATCATTGCCGCTTCTGCAAGCGTCAGTTCATCGACGGTTTTGCCGTAATAAACCTTCGCAGCTGATGCCACTCCGTATGCACGATTCCCTAGATAAGGAATATTCATATAA
>CAZYRP010000079.1:0-22707 GCA_964649465.1 uncultured Granulosicoccaceae bacterium
TGCCTACCTGGTAGGCTTCGTCTGCCTTGAAGCGATGCAGTGCGAGTTTGTCTTCCTCTGCCCAGATAGCAACAGTTTTGATGTCGAGTTCATTGGCAGCGCGAAAAACCCGGATAGCAATTTCAGAGCGATTAGCGACGAGGATCTTTTTTATCGACAAGATGGAGGTACCCAGTTGAGAAACAGTCAATTATAGCGCGTTTTACAGACGAGCCATACTATTGAGATGCAGGGTGCATTGCGCTTCTCAGGAAGGGCTTATCGCAGAATAAACACGGGCTTATCGCACCAGCCCGTATTCAATCGCATAGCGGGTGAGGGCAGATGTTCGGTTGATGCCGAGTTTCTTTTTGATGTTCCGCCGGTGGGTTTCGATGGTGCGTACACTGATGCCCAGTTCCTCCGCCATTTCTTTACTGCTGTAACCGTTCGCCAGCAAACTGATGATTGTCTGTTCGCGATTAGTGAGGGTTGTTGATTCACGATTGTGCTGCTGCAATAAAATATCTGCGATCTCGCTGCTGTAGTGTGTACCACCATTGTGCACAGACTGAATGGCGGTAAGCATTTCTTCTTCTGAGGTGCTCTTTAGCAAGTAGCCTTTTGCCCCGGCACGCGCTACATCGAGAATGTATTCCCGGTCGTCATGAATACTTAGAATGAGCAACTTTATATTGCTGTGGTGCTCAAGCAAAATCTCGGCTGCCTCAATGCCGTTCATGTCGGGCATATTGATATCCATCAGTACAATGTCCGGCTGAAGTCTGCGGGCCTCCTCAATACCCGAGCGACCGTCTTTTGCTTCGCCGACGACTTCAACAATGCCACTGCGTTGAAGGCGGGCTTTTAATCCGTCTAAAACCAATGAGTGATCATCGACAAGCAGTACTCTGATTTTAGCTGTCATGTTTTCTCCCAGTCATTGTGGGAACGTCGCAGCATGGATTTAGGTATACCTGCAAAAATTTGTGTTCCCGAGCCGGTGGTATTACTTGTTATATTGCAGACTCCATTGAGGTAGTGCAGTCTTTCGCTTATGTTGCGCAGGCCAATACCCCGGTAACTGATCCGTTGAGTGGATTGTGTCTCCGAGGAATTAAAACCAATACCATTGTCAATAATAGTGACACCAAACCACTTGCCCTCGATGCCAAATTCAATCGAGGCTCTGGTGGCGTGTGAATGTCTTTCAATGTTCGTTAATGCTTCCTGTACCACTCTATAAAGTGCGGTACGCGCTTCCTGCGGTAACAGGTGGCGCACCTGAACACTGTTAAAGCGAACATCAATTGATGTGCGTTGTCGAAAGCCGTCAACCAGCGCTTCGACGGCTGCCATCAGGCCAATGTCATCCAGTACGCTCGGGTGAAGGTCACGTGAAATTTGCCGTACCTCAATCAGAGTCTGGTCAAGATTGATGATGCCGGTTTCAATACGGTTTGCCGTTAATTGCGGATCGGACCTGTGGGTCGCTTGTATATCTTCAAGCAGATATTTGATGCCAACCAGAGATTGGCTGATGCTGTCGTGCAGCTCACGTGATACACGTCGGCGTTCTTCATCCTGTGTCAGTACAATACGTCTCGTTAGTTCGCGTAGCTTGCTGTCGGCCAGTTTTTTTTCGTTTAGTTGTAGTAACAGGCCGCTGCCAAAAACAATCATTACAGCCGCGGCGGCAATTAATGCACTGGCCACAAAAGTCTTTTGAATCGCAGGTGCGATTGCGTTTTGCACATCGTCGACCTGAGCGTCTATATCGTCAAAGTACGCGCCGGTTCCGATCATCCATTGCGAGTTGCCGAGTAACTCAGAGTAGCCGATTTTTTTTGCTATATATCCGGTGGAAGGCTTTTCCCAAAGATATTCGGTGTATCCACCCCCTTCGTTAGCACGTTCCAGCAGTCCCTTGATTACTTCTTTGCCCTGCTGATCTGTCAGGTTTAGCCAGTTTTTTCCGACCCTGTAAGGCTGACGCGGGTGGACAACATTGTTGCCGTCAGTGTCATAGACGTAGAAATATCCATCCTCGGAGAACTCTATTTTACTTAGCAGCTTTGCCAGCACTGCCGCGTCATCCGGATGCAGGTTCTTTGGTTCCGATGGTGGTGCCAGGTTTCCTTCACCGGAATTTGTGTCGTTGCGATTAAGATGGCTAACGGTTGACTGGACAATCTCAACATAGTCGCGCAATTGTTCCTTGCGGTGCTCGGTGAATGCGTGATTGAACTCCTGCGCCTGACTGGCGGTAAGCTGTTGTGCACTGCGTGTCACCCAGAAGGTTATAGCAACCATTCCGAGTAGCATCGGTACCACGGTTAGAAATATAAGTTTTGCTCGGAAGCTCACTGGGCGACCTGACTGTTATCTTGTATGGCTGAAATCACAAGCCACTGCTAAGGATCTTGCTGATAAGTTTAGTGCACGTTCTGAGTTTCAGTATTCGATCATCAACTCAGCGAGTTGTATGTGTATTGGTTATAGATCGACAGCACACTCTACAACGCTAAAGGCAGAATGTCTTCGTGGTTACAGCAAAAAAAACCGCGTTTCTACGTAAAAACACTTAGTTAATTACCGACAAAGCTGTATTTACGCAAACATTTGACGCGTCTAACATTCGTCCTCCGTTCATTATCCATTGGAGGTTACTTTGAAAAAATTACTCGTTGCTGCATCGGCAGTTTGTTCACTGTTGATGAGTGCTCAGGCGTATACAGCAGAGATAGAGCTTAAGCTCGCACATACCTGGCCGAAAGGCTTCCCTATTTTTGCGACGTCAGTAGATGACTACGCTGCTATGGTCAGCGAGATGTCTGACGGACGTATCGAGATTAAAGTCGACAGCAGAAACAAGCACAAAGCAGCTTTCGGGATTTTTGATTTTGTAAAAACAGGCCAATATGATATCGGTCAGTCTGCTTCTTACTACTATGGTGGTAAAGATCCGGATACACTGTTTTTCACTACCATGCCTTTCGGTATGACCGCGTTGGAACAGTATTCATGGTTTCATGAAGGTGGTGGTCTTGAGCTCGCAAATGAAGTGTATGCAAAGCACGACATCGAAGTAATGACTGGTGGTAACACCACCATGCAGATGGGTGGCTGGTTCCGTAAAGAGATCAATTCAGTTGATGATCTCAAGGGACTGAAGATGCGTATTCCTGGCTTCGGCGGTAAGGTTGTTGCCGGTGTAGGTGCAGTACCGACCAACATTCCACCGGGTGAACTTTACCAGGCGCTTGAGCGCGGCACTATTGATGCGCTGGAGTGGGTTGGTCCATCACTGGATTTACGCATGGGTTTTCATAAAATCGCACCTTTCTACTACACAGGCTGGCATGAGCCTTCCACTGAGTTGATGTACTTCTTCAACAAAACAAAGATGGAATCTCTTCCAGGCTGGGCGCGAAGTGTTCTTCTTAACGCGGCTAAGCTGACTGGTTTCAACATGACTGTTCAATCGCAGCATGAAAGCTCTGAGAACTGGGCAACTATGAAGTCGGAATTCCCTAACATTGAAGTTAAGAACTTTCCTGCGGAAGTAGTTGATGCATTGCGCAAGTCGAATGAAGACCTGATTGCCTCAGAGGCAGCTCGCAGCCCGCTTGCTGCGAAAATTGTTGCATCGCAGAGAGAGTATCTCTCCAAGGTTCGTCGCTGGACAGAAATTGGTGACTGGTCTTACCTTGCAAACGTAGCGAAGTAATTTGAATTTAAATCTCGCCATGGATGGCGAGTTTTAATCGCACGCTATCATAGCCCTTCGCTGTCATGAAGGGTTTTTTGGATTCCCGCCCGCTTATGCGCAACCTCATTATAAAATCCATTGATGCCGTTCTTGTCCTTGCGGGTATGGTGGCAACTCTTCTGCTTATCGCACTGGTTGCAGTCGTAAGTTACAACGTAATTGCCAGATATCTTTTTGATGCTTCATCAATTGGGATGGAGGAGTTGGGATGGCACTTCTATGCAGCAATTTTTTTGCTTGCGATCCCCTACGCAGTACACACAGATTCTCATGTTCGAATTGACCTCCTTTATGAGGGCCGAAGTGCCAGGTACAAGCGATGGCTCAACATCATAGGAACAGTTGTTTTTTTGTTCCCGTTTGCTTTGGTGACGGCTTACTACGGTTGGGACTTCACTTTACAGTCTATAAATTACGGGGTTGTACCAGATACATTGTCGGGATTCTGGCAACAGTTAACTACTACGGGCATCGGCGAAAAAAGTCAGGACCCGGGTGGTTTGAACAATCGCTTTATTATTAAGGCGGTAATACCGCTGTCTGCCTTCCTGCTGTTCCTGGCCGGTATCAGCAAGATATTGCGGGAATGGCACGTCGATGAAGATAAGTAATCGACCTCGGTTTTTTCCCATGTCCCTTAACCAGGTTTCCACGTCTAACATAATAAGGCCAGTCTCATGACCGGTGTGTCCATATTTATTATAGCCTTGCTGATGTTATTACTTGGCTACCAGGTAGCCTTTACCTTTGCGGCCATTGGTATTTTGTTTGTTGTTATCTTTGCTGAGCCGGCACAGCTTGCCCAGATCCCCTGGCGCATCTATGCCAATATGGGTGACAACGGCGAAGGTATTGTTCTGATGGCAGTCCCCTTGTTTGTTTTTATGGGGCTGATATTGCAGCGTTCGAAGCTTGCTGATCAATTGCTGCAGTCCATGGGTAAGTTGTTCGGTACCGTGAGAGGCGGGCTCGCTATTTCTACTGTATTGGTGGGTGCCGTACTCGCGGCTTCTACCGGCGTTGTTGGTGCCAGCGTGGTTGCAATGGGCCTGATATCGCTGCCTGTGATGTTGCGATACCAGTACGACAAACGTCTTGCGACAGGCGCAATCTCCGCGGCCGGTACTCTGGGGCAGATCATCCCGCCTTCGATTGTATTAATTATTCTGGGAGACGTGCTAAATGTCCCGGTTGGAGATCTTTTCTCCGCCGCACTTATTCCCGGGTTGGTTTTGATCGGCTGTTACATAATCTATATCTTGATTTACTGTCGTCTGCGACCGGATGCGGCACCGCTGATTCCACGAGAAGAAGGTGAAGACCGGGCACAGATTATTAAAGATGCGCTTATCGCGATCGTACCACCGCTTGCACTGATTCTGGTTGTTCTCGGTTCTATTTTTTCCGGTATAGCAACACCTACTGAATCTTCAGCTCTGGGATGTATAGGAGCCATTTTGTTGTCGATGCTCTATCGTTCTTTCTCTTTTAAAATGCTTTGGGAAAGTGCCAACGAAACAGTGAAAATTACCGCTATGGTGTTTGCCGTGTTACTTGGTGCATCGTTGTTTTCAATGGGTTTTGCGTTTAGTGGTGGTGAAGAAGAAGTAGAGCATCTGCTGCTTTCTCTGCCGGGAGACAAATGGGGCTTCCTGTTTTTTGCCATGGGATTAATAATTCTGCTCGGGTTCTTTCTCGACTATATTGAAATCTCATACATCGTGCTGCCATTACTATTTCCGGTAGTTGAAGAGCTGGGCATCAAGATGATCTGGTTCGGTATTCTGGTTGCGATGAACCTGCAAACCTCGTTTCTCACACCACCGTTCGGCTTTGCGTTGTTCTATTTAAGAGGAGTGGTGCCGCCGTCAGTCACTACGGTTGATATTTATAAGGGCGTAGTGCCGTTTATTATTGTGCAGTTTATGGTACTACTGGCTATTTTGTTCTACCCGCAGTTCTTCGGGTTGCAAAGTGAAGCCGTGGCTCTGTGGTAACGGAAAATATAAGTCGCTACCGGGGGTATCACCCTGATGGCGGTATTAGCAATGATGCCTTAGATTTCCAATGACAGTTCTACTGACACAGAATTGCCGGTGGCAGGGTTTAGTAGTCGAACTCGCTCCAGACCGGTGCATGATCTGACGGTTTCTCCATTGACCGGATATCGTAATCCATGCCGCTGTCAATCAGGCAGTCTGTTAAGGGTTTAGTGGTTAACAAGTGGTCAATTCTCAGTCCGCTCTTCGGCTCGCGGTCAAAGCCCCGGGTGCGGTAGTCGAACCAGCTTAAGCATTCCTTTGAGTCCGGGTATTTAACCCGGTAGGTGTCGTCGAGTCCAAAAGCACGCAGCGTCTCGAACCATTCTCTCTCTTCTGGAAGAAAGCTGACATGACCGGTGCGCAGCCAGGTCTTAACGCTTTTTTCGCTGATGCCAATGTCTTCATCGACGGGTGCCACATTGAAATCCCCGATAACCGCAATCGGTTCATCGTTTTTGTAGTTATCGTTCAACAGGCTGGTCAGCTTTTTATAAAAGTTCTCTTTGTCAGGAAACTTGGTTGGATGATCGCGCTTTTCGCCATTCGGAAAGTAGCCGTTCATAACAGTTACCGGCTTGCCGCTTTCGGAAGTTGTGGTGGCCGTGATTAATCTGCGCTGTGAGTCTTCTGTATCGCCCGGCAGGCCCTTAATTACGTTGGTGAGTGGTCGCTGCGACATGATAGCTACGCCGTAGTGAGTTTTTTGACCGTGATACTCAACGCTGTACCCAAAGTCCTGAACAATCTCAATCGGAAACTCTTCATCGGTGACTTTGGTTTCCTGCAAACCGATGATGTCCGGCTGGTGCTTTTCTATCAGCGCTTCAATCTGGTGAAATCGCAAGCGCAAGCTGTTAACGTTGAAAGAGACAATTTTCATAGCGTTCCACTGAAGTTAGTTGCCACTTGCCGTTGGTACTTTGGGTGCTTCGTGTCAGGCAACACCGAATACTCTGACAGCATCAAGTACACAGCGCAACTGTGTTAGTGCGCGTGTAGTGGCTTCGAGTGTGATTTGCAAACCCTGTAGTTCGTCTTCACGGACAGAGTCGTTGCGTTTTGAAAGTCGTGTGAGGCGATCTAACTCGGCGCCCAGTTGAGCTTCGGCTTGCTCGATTGCGTTGCTCTTTAGTATGTCGAGCTGATCGTTGGCAAGCGTTTCAGCATTGCCCAGCATGGTTTGCAGCTCTTGACGTTTGGCACCCACCAATTGCTTTGCAAGTGGTTTTTTAATTGAGTGAAAAGCCTCGTTCAGCTTGTCGTGATTCCAGTCTTCGGTGAGGTTTTTACCGTCGCTTGAGAGCACCACTCGCAGTAAGTCGCCGCTGAGAAACTGTTCTACGTTGAGTGCTTTCGGTGCAGGGCAGTCGAAAACGTAGTGCGCTTCCAGCAATACGCTGCCGCGCTTTAGCGACTCATGTTGCATAGCACCAACTGATACCTGACCGAATCCGCCGGAGATTATTTGCTCCATCGCGGTTTGAACAAGCGGGTGCTCCCAGGTGAGAAACTGTACGTCTTCTCTTGCAAGTGCTATAGGTCGGCGGAAAGTAATGGTTGTACCGTCTTCATTGAGCCCCGGGAAATCGGTTACCGCCATGTGCTCGCCGGGTTTTATAATGAAGGAGTGTGTTGATTGATCTTCAATATCAACACCGAGGTTGTCCAGCGCCTGATCCATGTAGCGTTGCAATACGTTTTCGGTATCAAACAAATCAATTTCTGTAATAAGTTCGTCAGAAATACTTTCTTTATGCGAGCTCAGCTCCAGCAGTCGGTCGCGACCCTGTTCGATTTTCTCGCGGTGTTTCTGCGCCAGTACACTGGCATCGTCAATCAGTGCATTGACGTCTTCTTCACCAGACAATGCGTTGTTGAATCGGTCAATCAGTTCTGCTTTGACCAGTTCACCTACCTGGCAGGTTTGCTCGAAGGCATTCAGTCCTTCGTGATACCAGCGCTGCAGGAAGGCGTCTTTAGATGCGCTAACGTAGGGTACAAGAATTTTTATTTCCTGGCTTTGACCAATGCGATCCAGACGGCCAATACGTTGTTCAAGCAGGTCGGCATTGTCGGGCAGGTCAACCAGTATCATTTGGTGCAGGAACTGAAAGTTTCTGCCTTCACTGCCGATCTCGGAGCAAATGAGTATCGGGCTGCCAGACTCGTCGTCGGCAAAATATTCAGCGGCACGGTCGCGTTCTACAATAGACATCTCTTCATGAAACACCGCAGCATAAATGCCGAATTTAGTGCGCAGAGATTCGTTAATCGCTTCAACCCGTTCAACTGACTTGCATATCAACAATAGTTTTTCAGGCGCGATCTCGGTGATTTTATCAGCCACCCAGTCAATTAGTCCGTCGCTGTCACCGATGACGGTGGGTTCGAATATTCGATCAGGGAAGCCAGTTACCGCACGGCGAGTGTTGCGGAACATGACGCGCCCGGTGCCGTGGTAGTCAATGAGCGCATTGATTGTTTGTGTCGGGTCGCTTTTCTGTTCTTCAGTCAGGTCGAGTGAGTCGATCAATTTTTGCTGATCTGCACCAAGTGGCTTTTCTTTTTCAATCGCAGTAGCGATATCTGCAAGGGCGCGGTAGTTAGTCTCTTCCTCTTTGAATTTTTCAAAGTCTGTGAAGCGGTGCGGGTCCAGCAGTTGCAAGCGTGCAAAGTGTCCCTGGTGGCCCATTTGTTCCGGTGTTGCAGTTAACAGCAATAGAGATGGTACCAGTGCTGCCAGCTCTGCAATGCAGTCGTAACCCGGGGTTTGCGTTGTCTGATCAGGTGTTTCCAGGTGGTGTGCTTCGTCGACAATTAAGGTGTCCCACCCGGCGTCCAGTGCGTGCGCTTCAATCTTTGGATCTGAAAGCAGAACCGGTAGCGTGGTGAGTACCAGCTGGCGATCGAGAAACGGGTTGCCGTCTGTGGCTGACATCAATGATTCTTCGTACATCAGTTCATCGATAATGCTGAATTTGAGATTGAAGCGACGCTTCATCTCAACCAGCCACTGGTGCAGCAGTGGTTCGGGAACAATGACCAGCACCCGGGATATTTGGTCACGCACCAACTGACTGTGGATGACCATGCCGGCTTCAATCGTTTTACCCAGCCCGACCTCGTCTGCTAATAGCACTCGTGGCTGTAATCTGGATGCGACTTCATTGGCAATGTAGAGCTGATGAGGTATCAGGTCTACTCTGGCGCCGCAAAGACCATTGACCTGAGTCCGTGCCAATCTTTGTTCAACTTCACGTGTTGTCAGTCTGATGTGGTAGCGTCGTTCGCGATCAAACTGGCCGTTGAAAAGTTTGTCTGACGGGCGGTTAAACTGCATGAAATTGTCGAGCTGCGTTTCGCTAAGGGTTACTCGCGATCCGTCATCTGCGACACCATGGTAGGCGAGCAAACCATCAATCTCTTCAACGTCATTGACGATAATGCTAATTGCGTCAGAACCGGTAATTCGGTCACCGGATCCAAACTGTACGCGCGTAAGAGGTGCAGATTCGGAAGAGTAAGTGCGTATTTCGCCACTGGCCATATAGACGATGGTGACCAGTCGGTGTTCGGTTTTCAGTATGGTGCCGAGGCCAAGATCGTTTTCTGTGTCGCTTATCCAGCGCTGGCCGGGGATGAAACTCTGCATCTAGTTGTTTTTCTTTTTTCGTGCCTGTTTGGGAGCTCGATTGTAATCGCTAATGCCAAAGCTTTCCATTTGTCATTAGACTGACATACCGACAACTTACGGTATCAAGACGAATTTCCAGCTCAGAGATTTCATCGGTTCAAATGGACTCGTATCCGGGTTCCAACAGGAATTGTTGCCGGTGTAATTTTTTTGAAATGGAAAACCACGGACCAGATCGAAAAGCAGTTAGCGGAAAGTATCCTTTACCTGGTCTCTGAGAATATTCTTCTGCACCTTACCCATTGTATTGCGCGGCAGATTGTCCAGCAGTATGTACTCTTTCGGTTGTTTAAATTTTGCCAGCGACTCACGGGCTGCGGTTTTTATGGAGTCGATGTCAACGGTTTGATTGGTCTGCGCCACTAAGACTGCGACAACTCCCTCGCCGAAATCGGCATGCGGGGCCGCAACGACCGCCGATTCGAGCACCCCTGGCTGGTCATCGAGAATTAACTCGATTTCTTTCGGGTAAACATTAAAGCCACCTGAAATGATCAGGTCTTTGTCGCGCCCGACAATATACAGATAGCCGTCGGCGTCACGCTTTGCCAGATCGCCGGTAATGAAGAAACCGTCGGGCTTGAATTCCTGGGCGGTTTTTTCCGGCATTTGCCAATAGCCCTGAAAGACATTTTCTCCGCGTACTTCAAGTACACCGATTTCGTCCGTGGCTTTCAGATCGCCGGAGTCCGGATCGACCACGCGGGCATCAACGCCTGGTAGCTCAAAGCCGACCGTGCCAGCTCTTCTTTCTCCGTCGTAGGGATTGGACGTACTCATATTGGTTTCAGTCATTCCGTAACGCTCCAGAATGCGCTGTCCGGTGCGCGACTCGAATTCTTCGTGAGTTTCTGCAAGCAGTGGTGCACTGCCGGAGATAAACAGCCGCATGTGGCTGACCAGATCAGTGGTGAGGCGATCATCTGACAGCAACCGCGTATAGAAGGTTGGTACGCCCATCATTGTTGTCGATTGCGGCAGGTAGTGAATGAAGTCATCGTTGTTAAATGCCGGCAGGAAGTTAAAGCTACCACCGACTAAGAGGAGGGTATTTGTAGCAACGAACAACCCGTGGGTATGATAAATCGGTAACCCGTGCAGCAGTACATCGTTTTCGGTGAATTGCCAGTAGTCTTTCAGGGTCACTGCATTTGATAAGAGGTTATGGTGGGAAAGCATGGCACCTTTTGATCTGCCGGTGGTGCCCGATGTGTACAAAATTGCGGCGAGGTCGTCAGCAGTTCTGGGTTGCGCAGTAGTAGCAGGATCCAGTGATTTTGCCTTTTCGCTTAAAGAACCGGTGCCGTCGCTGTTGAGTGTCAGCATCTGGCAATTGTGCGAATCTGCAATGGAACGCAGCTTTAATTCGGTTGATTCATCACCGACTACTAACGCCGGTGTGGCATCGCCAATGAAGTACTCGATTTCAGTTGGCGTATAAGCAGTGTTTAAAGGGAGAAAGATACAACCTTGTTGTACACACCCGACATACAGTGCAATTGCCTCCGGTGATTTATGAACTTGTGCGGCTACCCGATCACCGGGTTTCGCACCAATTGAATCCAGAAGGGCTGCATAGCGCCCTGCGGTTTCAATCAAATCACGGTAACTCCAGTCGGCTCTGTCTTTTAGATGCAGCAGCGTTTTGGAGCTGGTCCTGTGCGGCGCAATAAGCGCGTCATATAGAGTGTTTGCCATGCAGGTAATTTCCTTCCCGATTCTTTCCAGCTAGTCGGTATTAGCCTGCATTATTTACGAGGGTTTGTCGATCCGAGACGTGGTTTGTCTGCGATTACTGTCGCTGTTCTAATTTGATTGCAGGCTTGATTCGAGGGTACAAAACCTGAGCGCCAGGACAATCTTCACGGGACTGCAATGACCGCAAGAGTGATAGGCCAGAAATTTTAAGCTGGAAAGTGCTGAAGGTGCGACGACTCACCAATAGATGGGCCGTTGCGGGATATGCAAAGTATCAGGTTCTGTAAACCCGGTGGGTCATTAGAGGTGTAACAAGCTCTACGACTGAGGTCGTCTCGCGATGATTGCAAGGCAGACAAATGATAAGGCGATACAGGCAAGTACAGTCACTGGGTGATCCTTCAAGTGCGGATAAGCTAACAGGGTGGGAAGATATACGATTTGCACTTTAAGATCTGGTCATTCTCCTCTATGTTGCCGTTGTTTGCATTCAACTCAGGCAAGGTGCCTGATGCGTTGGAAAAGTGTTACCCATGTCTCAACCAGGGTGAGTGTCGAGCCTTATCAGATTAGATTGATCAGTGTCATTCAGCATGTGTTAAACATTGGATCACGGTAGGCAATTGCCGTAAAAATGAGTCAGGAATTTTTGATATTGATGTGGCGTATCAAGCTAATGACTGGTTCTCGAAGTGGCGGTAATCACGGTGCACCCGGTACTTAGCAATGTTGCGGTAATTAGGGTTACAACAGCCGTTAAATTAAAACATGCCGCGAATACTTTGGTTTTCCTACTCGTGTGTGGCAGTTGATTGATACACCACATTAGTTGGTTTTGTCAGAGTACTCCCGCTCAGCTTGTAGTTTGACTTTAATCTGGCTTGAATCAATGTGACGGCGGCCAACCTCAATCTCTGCAGACTCGCTTTGCTCGCAGGCTGCAATGACACTTGCCAGCTGGCGACAGAACCTCAATACGAATTGCTGCTGTACCGGGCTTAAGCCGCTGCTCTGGTTGCTACTGCCAAAGTTAGCACCACCAGAGTTAGCGCCACCAGAGTTACCGCTGGCTGTGTTGCTATTACCAGAGCAACCTTTGGCTGGATTATTACCGGTTGGGTCACCGCTGGCTGTATTACCAATGGCCTTATTGCCAATGGCCAGGGCAGCGCCTTTGCCACTAACTGAGACCTGATTTCTGTCAGTAGTCCTCTCCAGGTAGTTTTGAGTGCTGCTGTCATTGACTTGTGGAGGGTTCTTTAGCTCGCTTTGTAACGACTGCTTTTTATTATTCCTGGAATATTTGCCTGCGTGCTTTTTGTAATTATTCGGGGGTGGGGTAGTTCGGGTGTTCATAGCCATTCTCTATCAATGGCTGCGCTGACATTTGCAGGCTAACACAAATACTGTATAAATAAACAGTATTTTTCCTAATGCTTATCGGTCATTTGTTAATTTTTGTAGACTGGTTGAATTATTCTGTCACGGCATTTGTATTAGGTATTTGATAAACAAGATTCACTATTGAGGTGAACTGCTGAGAACGTGGATGTTTGACTGGTACCTGTTGACTGGCAGACCGATGGTGCTGGCAGCCAAAGCGTTTGTACTGATCTGGAAAGCAGGATTGATCAATAGGGAAATTGAAAGCAAGGATGTAAATTAAAAAGGCGAGAAGTTCTTTAATCTGGAAGTAAATTAAGCGGCGTCATTCTGGTGACGCCGGCTTTTCTCAAAGACACGTGATTAGTATTGCCAGTTTCGCAAACAATCAAGAGCCATGAAATTTTTTCGGCCCTGTATTGACCTTGATCGTATGACCAGCGCCTGCGGATTGTCACTCTGTGTAGAATGTCAGCAAGTTCTTGTACCCGGAATGTTATGTCATCTTCTTCTGCAGACAATCTTGCACTTAAAAGAATCAAACTAACCTGGCGCGGCCCTCATCTGATAGCCACGCTGGATCACGCACCTACAAAAAATGCACTGACCGATCAGCTGATGCTCGAGCTCAATCAGCTGCTTGATGCGACGGAAAATGATCTATCCATAAGATCTCTGGTACTGCGTGGCGCTAATGGTGTTTTTTGTGCCGGTGCAGATCTGAAAGCTGCACTTGAAAGAATGGATGAGCCAGTCGGTGACTCTGATCCGGTGGCTGAAATGAATCGTCGTGTTGGCGATTTGTACCTCAAACTGAATCAGTATCCGAAAGCAGTTATCGCGGTTGTTGAAGGGCCGGCGTTCGGTGGTGGCTTCGGCATGGCCTGTTGTGCAGACATGGTTATTGTTGGTGAGAAAGCACTGTTTGCCCTTTCTGAAACCACACTTGGATTGCCTCCCGGCCAAATCGCGCCGTACGTTGTTACAAGAATTGGCGAGAGTGGCGCACGGCGGCTGGCGCTAAGCGGCTTACGCGTTGATGCTGAAGAAGCCCTGCGAATCGGCCTTGCTGATCAGTGCTGCACAGCAGCTAATATTGAATCGGAACTTACGAAACTTCTAAACATGGTAGGCAAATGTGCGCCTGAAGCGAATGCTGTAAGTAAGCAGATTATCCAGCGTACGTCTCAGTCAGCAGAGGCAGCATCAATTGACATGTCCGCCAGTGCGTTCTCAGATTGCCTGCGAAATGCGGAGGGTCGCGAGGGAGTTGCTGCATTCAATGAAAAGCGATCCGCCAGCTGGGCGCATAAGATCTGATCCGCATCATGCGCCCGGCTATTGCTCTTTGCAGGCGTGCGAGTGCAGAAAGTGCTTACCATTTATGTACTGTATACCTTCCCGGTTTATGGCATTCTTAACTGAGCTGTCTGGCAATCGTCGTCAATGGTTGCGACGCTTATGGCGTAGTGTTATGACGCTTACCGCATCAGGCTGGCATTTCTGTTGCGACCTCTAATGGGTCTGCTGACTACCTGCAATGGAGCGAAAGCATGTTCAATGCTTCAATGAATTTTGCCCTCGGTGACGATATCGAGGCACTTCGTGATTTGGTTAATCGCTGGGCACAGGATCGCCTCGCGCCAATGGCGGCTGAGATTGACACAAGCAACCGGTTTCCACCCGAACTGTGGCCGGAACTTGGGGAGCTGGGCCTGCTCGGTATCACGGTCGATGAAAAGTATGGCGGTTCGTCACTCGGCTATCTTGCCCATACCATAGCGGTGGAAGAAATCGCCCGCGCCAGTGCATCTGTGTCTCTTTCTTACGGTGCACACTCAAACCTTTGCGTGAACCAGATTCAGCTAAATGGCACGGAAGCGCAGCGCGAAAAATATTTACCTAAGCTGGTGTCTGGTGAGCATGTCGGGTCACTGGCTATGTCTGAAGCAGGTTCTGGCTCTGATGTTGTGTCAATGAAACTCAATGCAGAAAAAAAGAACGGTTTTTATGTATTGAATGGCACCAAGTACTGGATAACCAATGCACCGGAAGCAAACACACTGGTTGTGTATGCCAAAACAGACGCTGATGCTGGTCCTAAAGGAATTACTGCGTTTATTATTGAACGTGATTTTAAAGGCTTCAGTACCTCGGCTCACTTTGACAAACTTGGTATGCGTGGTTCGAATACCGCAGAGCTGATCTTCGATAACTGTGAGGTGCCTGAAGAAAACATATTAGGTATCGAGGGCAAGGGCGTAAACGTATTGATGTCCGGGCTTGACTACGAGCGTGTGGTTTTAGCGGGTATTGGTGTCGGCATTATGCACGCATGCCTCGATCACATCATGCCGTACATGCACGAGCGCAAGCAGTTTGGTGAATCTATTGGCAACTTTCAGCTAATGCAGGCCAAGATTGCGGACCTTTATGTTGCAATGAATTCATCGCGTGCCTATGTATATGCCGTAGCAGCTGCGTGTGATCGTGGTGAAGTAACACGCCAGGACGCTGCAGCCTGCGTATTGCTCTCCAGCGAAAAAGCCATGGAACAGGCCGTTCAAGCAGTTCAGGCCATGGGTGGTGCGGGCTTTATGAATGATTCTCCGGTCAGCCGACTGATGCGTGATGCCAAGCTTATGGAGATTGGGGCCGGTACGAGTGAAATCAGACGCATGTTAATTGGTCGTGAACTGATGCGTTCAACCAGTTGAGTATTTTACGTTCGTCTGTTTCTGTTGCATCGGAAACGTTTAAACAAAACTCTGCAGCTCACGCACAAGCGCTCGATACAGTAGCTCGCGCCGCCAGTCTGGCCGCTGATGGCGGCGGTGACAGGTCCCGCGAACGTCATACAGGTCGGGGTAAAATGTTGCCGCGTGAGCGGGTGGCCAATCTGCTTGATGGCGGATCCCCGTTTTTAGAAGTAGGTGCTACTGCCGCACATAATATGTACGACAACGCGGCACCTTGTGCCGGTGTTATAGCGGGTGTTGGCAAAGTACACGGATGTGATGTCATGGTAGTTTGCAACGATGCTACGGTTAAAGGCGGCACCTATTATCCATTGACAGTTAAAAAGCATTTGCGTGCGCAGGAGATTGCGGCGGAAAACAACCTGCCTTGTGTCTATCTGGTAGACAGCGGGGGTGCCAATCTGCCAAACCAGGATGAAGTGTTTGCGGATCGCGATCACTTTGGCCGTATCTTTTATAATCAGGCTCAAATGTCTGCACGTGGAATACCGCAGATAGCAGTAGTTATGGGTTCCTGTACGGCGGGTGGTGCGTATGTGCCTGCCATGTCAGATGTTGCAATCATTGTTAAAGAGCAGGGTACGATATTTCTGGCGGGCCCGCCTTTGGTCAAAGCCGCAACAGGCGAAGTAGTGAGTGCAGAGGAGCTTGGCGGAGGCGATGTCCACACCCGTTTATCCGGTGTTGCCGATACTCTGGCTGATAACGACGAACATGCATTAGCTCTGGCACGGCAGGCGATAAGCCACCTGAATATTAATAAGCCCGAGTCCTGTGTGCTGCAATCCTCCGAAGAACCCTTGTATGATCCGGCAGAAATTACCGGTGTTGTACCGGCAGACCTTAAAACGCCTTATGACATCAGAGAAGTTATAGCACGGCTGGTAGATGGTTCGCGATTTGATGAATTTAAAGCCAGGTACGGCAATACACTAGTTTGTGGTTTTGCACATGTGCACGGTATGCCTGTTGGTATCATTGCCAACAATGGCGTGTTGTTTTCAGAATCTGCAATTAAAGGCGCTCATTTTGTAGAGCTTTGCTCGCAGCGAAAGATACCGTTGGTATTTTTACAGAACATCACCGGCTTTATGGTAGGTAAGAAGTACGAGAATGAAGGTATTGCCCGCCATGGAGCGAAGCTTGTAACAGCCGTGGCAACTACCAGTGTGCCGAAGCTGACGTTTCTTGTTGGTGGATCATTTGGCGCTGGTAACTATGGCATGGCGGGTCGCGCTTATGGTCCGAGATTTTTGTGGACCTGGCCGAATTCCAGAATCTCGGTGATGGGTGGCGAGCAGGCCGCAGGCGTACTCGCAACCGTGCGTCGTGACGGAATAGAACGAAAAGGCGAGTCCTGGTCTGCAGAGGAAGAGGCAAAATTCAAGCAACCCACAATCGATATGTTTGAGGAACAGGCTCACCCGCTTTATGCCTCGGCCAGGTTATGGGATGACGGTATTATTGATCCGCGTAAGACCCGTGATGTTATGGGTTTGAGTTTATCGATTGCTTTAAACGCACCTATAGAGGAAACACGCTTCGGTGTGTTCAGGATGTAGTGGCCAGTGCCTATCTATAAAGTAACGCTACTGCGGTCGCCTCACGCACACGATCTTTCACCGGTCACATGTAGTTATTTAGAGCAACCAAACGCCTACATGTGGCCGATGAAATCTCATGCACGTGTGCCAACCTCGCTACGCGTTATTTACAAATAGGCACTGGCGTATGTTTAAAAAAATACTCATCGCAAACAGAGGTGAGATTGCTTGTCGCATTATGCGTACGGCACGGAAACTCGGTGTAAAAACGGTCGCGGTATATTCCGATGCCGATGCCAGCGCAATGCATGTGGTCATGGCGGATGAGTCTGTTCGCATTGGTCCGGCATCCGTCAGTGAAAGTTACCTCAAAGGTGATGTCATTGTTGATGCGGCGCTGGCAACCGGCGCTGAAGGTATTCACCCGGGCTATGGCTTTTTGTCAGAAAACCCCGAGTTTGTAGAGCTGGTTGAGAAAGCGGGCTTGTGCTTTATCGGTCCAAACGCCTCTGCAATTCGTGCAATGGGTTTGAAAGACGCTGCCAAGAAATTGATGGAGCAGGCCTCGGTCCCTGTGGTGCCCGGGTATCATGGTGAAAATCAGGATACGCAATTTCTAAAACAGCAGGCAGAAGCTATTGGCTATCCGGTATTAATAAAAGCTCGTTCCGGTGGTGGTGGCAAAGGCATGCGACTGGTCGAGGATGCAGCAGAATTTACTGATGCGTTGGCCAGTGCTCAGCGTGAGGCCGAAGCAAGCTTTGCCGATGCGGCATGCTTAATAGAAAAATATGTCACTGCTCCACGGCATATAGAAATACAGGTCTTTGGTGATGATCACGGTAACGTTGTGCATTTATTCGAACGTGATTGTTCGCTGCAGCGACGCCATCAAAAGGTAATAGAAGAAGCACCGGCACCCGGTATGTCAGAAGAGATGCGTCAGGCAATGGGCAGTGCTGCTGTTGAAGCTGCCAAAGCTATTGACTACTCGGGAGCTGGCACGGTGGAGTTTATTGTTGACAGCTCAGACGGGCTTAGGCCTGATCGCTTCTGGTTTATGGAAATGAATACCCGGTTACAGGTAGAGCATCCGGTTACTGAGGCCATTACCGGGTGTGATCTGGTTGAGTGGCAGTTGCTTGTGGCAAGTGGCGAACAGTTACCTTTGTCGCAATCAGAGTTGAGCATCAATGGCTGGGCGATGGAGGCACGCATATACGCTGAAGATGTTGAAAAAGGTTTTTTGCCAGCCACCGGTACATTGCATCACCTGGATTTTTCTACTGATGCCAATGCAATTACCAGGGTAGATACCGGTGTGCGTGCAGGTGACACAATCTCTCCTTTTTATGATCCGATGATTGCCAAGGTAATTGTCCATGGAGCTACCCGCGATACAGCGCGCCGTTTGTTACTGCAATCTTTGCGTGGGTGCCACGCAGTGGGCTCGGTTACCAATATTAATTTTCTTAGTGATCTGCTTGAGAATGTGGAGTTTGCAAACGGTGATGTCGATACCGGATTGATTGATCGCAACAGTGAGCAACTGGCTGGTGTCAAAACAGTTCCTGATGTCGCTATCGCTGCTGCGGCAATGGAAGCTTCTGGTGTCGCGTGTAAACGTAATTCGCTTACTGCGTTTTCGCTCTGGCAACCGTTGCTTCATTCGTTAAAGCTTAAGAATCATCGCGGTGAAGAAATTCATGTCGCAATGCAAGGCATCAGTGCAACCGAGTGGGAGGTTTCTGTCGATGGCAGAGAGCATTCTTATTCGGTGCAGGACAACAACCGGGTATGCTTTGATGACCGGATAATTGATGCCGTTTGTCACTCTTTTGATGCAGGTAAGTCTTATCCTGCAGGTGTCAGTGTGTTTTCTGAGCGGGGCTGGCACTTCACTGTGCCTGATCCGTTAGATGGTAACGGGGCAGATGAAACCGGCGGTGATTTTGTTGCGGCACCAATGCCCGGGCAAGTAAAGCTTGTCAATGTAGCAACTGGTGATGCAGTAACTGCCGGAGATGCATTGCTTGTTATGGAGGCAATGAAAATGGAGCACACGCTGGTGGCACCGAGAGATGGTGCCGTTAAAGAAATATTGGCATCTGTGGGTGATCAGGTCGAAGATGGCGCAATTCTGCTTCGGTTAAAAGAAGAAGAGTAGAACACTAAATTGCCAGTTCTGATTTACCAGTACTGAATTATTAGTCTGGATCTGTCAGCAATGATGCAAGTGATCTTGCCATCACCTTTGTAGCATCAACCATATCCTGTATGCCAACGTATTCATCTGGCTGATGTGCAAGATTAAGAATGCCGGGTCCATAGGCAATGCAGTTTTTCAGGCGCCCGATGCGATCAATATGCTTTTGATCATAGGTGCCGGGGGAGACGACATGATCCGGCGCTGTTCCGAGTTCTTTCTGTATCGCATCATCCACTGCTTTAACGATCGGTGCATCTTTGTCAGTCATGGTCGGTAGTACCGAGAACAGCTCTTTTGTTCGGGCTTTGAACTTAGGTCTGCTTTGGCCCACCTCCCGCAGTAGCGCCTGTAGTTCTTGTCTTACCTCTTCAATGTCTTCTTCAATGATAAAGCGTCGGTCGAGCACCATGCGGCAACGATCCGGTACCAGCGCTGCGGGAAGTCCGGTGTAGCCATCCTCGGGTTCCGGCAATCCGCCGTGAATTGAATTGATGTTGAGTGTGGCCTGCCGTGCCTGTTCTGGTACGACGGGCATTGCTGTGGTTTTGTTGAGTAGCGACGGAATAACCTTGTGTTCAAGTGCTTCGACAACAGCACCCATGTGCCGAATGGCACACTCACCTTGAAATGGCATTGATCCATGAGCAATGTGGCCGTAAGTTTCTATCTCAGTCCACAGTACGCCGCGATGACCGAGACAGATGCGGTCTTTATTTAGTGGTTCGGGAATGATTACGTGTTGCACACGATCGGGATCGAAGTAACCCTGTTCCGCCAGCCATGCCACTCCACCAAACCCGCCGGACTCTTCATCACAGGTGCCGGAGATTTCGATAGATCCGTTGTAGTCGCCGCACACTTCAATAAATTTTTCTGCAGCAATTATTGATGCTGCAAGACCGCCTTTCATATCGCAGGCACCACGGCCGTACACTTTACCGTCTTGTATCACGCCTTCAAACGGGTCAACTGTCCATCCGTCACCAACTGCAACTACGTCTGTGTGGGAATTGAAATGCACGCAATCGCCCGGGCTTCCGCCTTCATGTCGGGCAATAATGTTCCATCGCGGGTAGCGATCGCTATCGCCAAGTGCGCCTTCCGCTCGCAACAATTTGCACTTGAAACCTTTGGCTGACAGTCGATTACTGATGAGCTCGCAAATGTCACGGTAGTTTTCAGCGGGCGGATTTACTGTCGGGATTCTGATGAGCTGTCTTGTCAGGTCGACAAGGTCTTCGGCTGCATCATCAACGGCGTTACGCAAGCGTAAAACTAATTCGTCGTTGCCGGTCATTTCGAGTCTCTATAAATTTAAGTTGCGGGTCAGGTTCATGCCGTAAAATAAAAAGGTCTGCCTGGTCTCACTTTGGGTGGCGAACCCGTTTCGCACTCAGGGTTGGATTTGATGACGTCCGGGCAATTCGTCCGTACCAGGTCCGCGCATACTGGCGATTGCTTCTCATTTATTTTGCATCAAATGTAACTTTTTCCGAACAAAGTATGCTTTAACACGGACTAAGATTAGAGATCTGGTACAGTCTGCGCGATCGGGAACCGCGGATCCAGCTGTTACGACTATAGCCCGAACTGACTAAGGATACATTAGTGAAGCTAATTGGCATTGTTCTGCTTATGATCGCAGCGCTCACCGCCTGTGGTGGTGACAGCCAGGGTACGTTTGGTCCTGACATCACAACTGGTGGCACTGATGTTGGTAATACAACTGGTGGCGGCAACGGCGATTCAAACAACGGCTCGACTGCTGGTGGAGATACTGGCTCGACTACCGGCGGCGATACCGGCGGCAATACAGCTTCGAATAACGATAGTGCTATAGCGAATTCAATTTCCGCCAGTCATCGAAACGGCCAGACCTTTCTGGTGTGGCAGGAGCCCAATGATCAAACCGGGTACCACGTTTATCGACATAGTGCGCCGATAACCAGCAGTAATCTCGGGTCTGCGACTCGATTGACCGACCGTTGGGGGCCGTTGGATCAGAATACTTCGGTTAATCGGTTCGGCACAGTTGATGTTCCAAACAACTTCGTCATTAATGATTCCGGCCAGCCTCTGGGTAATGATCGCGGCCTGTTTGTGCACACAACCCAAAATAATCAACAGGGTAGCGTTTACTACGCAGTAACCAGCGTGACGGGTGGTAGTGAGAATCGAACTATTGTTGCAGGAGCTAACGCAACCACACAGTCTGTGAATGAATTTGTAAGCACGCCGCGTCCTGTACTCACAGTTTCAAAAAATGGTGGCAACGGGCGCGTTTATACGCAGTATATGGATTATGCGCAGTGGAATCCTACACTCAATGGCTATGCTTTTAATTTTGCTGTGGCCTTGCCGGTGAATTACAACAGCTCGCGTGCTTATCCATTGATGGTTGAATTGCATGCTTACGGTGAACCACACAAGTTTGAGGGGCAGGCGGAATTCGAATGGCCGGTAATTCAGTTGCACCCCAGTGATCCGGGTGACCCTGTCAATGCGGTACACACCTGGTGGTACGGCCACGCGAAGGACCATAACTATTTAACACAAGGTTCGGTGCCGCGTAGCGGCGAAATAGAGAACTTTACTGAGCAACGGGTACTGGCGGCAATAGATTTTCTGATCAACGATGGTCAGTTTAATATTGATAGCAACCTGGTTCATGCCTGGGGTCACTCAATGGGTGGAACAGGTGCATTGGGTTTTGGTCTTCGGTATCCGTCAGTGTTTGCCGGTATTTATGCCAGTGAACCGATGACAAACTTTGCTGCAAGCCCTGTCTTTCAGGAAAACTTTTCCACTATTCTGGGTGATCGGTCAGCCAATTTGCGCGTTGTTAATAATGGACGCAATAACTCGGCGATCAGAAACTATGGTTCTGGTGGGTCGCAACCCACGGGGGTGTGGAACTGGATGAATCATCAGGAACAGCTGGTGCGTCGTCGGGGTGACGACTTCGCTTATCTGATGGTTGACCATGGCAAGGCCGACGGTGTTATCGACTGGCCCACTCAGGGTCGCCCGATGGCGCAGGCATTTACCGATGCGCGCGCGGGTTTCTCAGCGTCAGCGCTCGGCGGTGTAGGACACAGTTGGCTGGGATTTGATTCAGTAGTTAAACAAGTATTCGGGTTAGGTTTTGCTGAAGAAGCGGCGTGGCGGTATCCGCGTACGTTGAGCTTTCCGGGGATTCACAATGCATCCGGGTCGGGTTCATTGCAGCCGGGTACCAGCGGTAATGACAGGCACAATACGACGATTGAGTGGTCTACACCCAGAAACAGTTTTCACCAGGGTATTGTGGACTCTTCTAATCGATATGAGATTTCACTGCGCTCTATGACTGGCAATCAAACAGCCGATATAACACCGCGCAATACCAGCGCTTTCAATCCTGGCTCCGGTACTGTTTGTAGCTGGACAGCCGTTAGTATTAGCAACAATGCTACGGTCGGTTCTGGTGCTGGCACAGTTGATGGCAGTCGATTGTTAACGGTGAGTCAGGTTTTTATACAGTCTGGCAGTGGCACTCGTCTGAGAATCAGCTGTCCCTAGTGGGTCGTCTCGAAAGTTCGTGAACAAACTTTTCACAGCAGCTGTCGTCAGGGCAAGGCAGAAAAA
>CAZYRP010000080.1:0-22442 GCA_964649465.1 uncultured Granulosicoccaceae bacterium
TGTGTAGCGAAGAGTCTGTACATAACAGCGAACTATTGATTTAATAGAGACCTGAACAGCATAGTTGCCAGAATCAATGAAAACCGTATCGCCCAATACCAGTCGACTCGATGCAGTACTTGAAGCCGTTGATGCAGCGATCATCACCATAAATCAACAGGGAATTATTGTTGATAGCAACGATGCCACATCTCGCTTATTCGGTTACTCGCGTAATCAATTGATTAATAACAACGTAAAGATGCTCATGCCAGAGCCTTACCAGCGGGAGCACGATGGTTATCTACATAACCATGTGTCAACCGGTGTTAACAAGATCATCGGTGCCGGCCGAAAGGTGAGTGGTAAACATCAGTCGGGAAGCGTTTTTCCCGTTCACTTATCTGTAGCGAAATATACCGAAAATGACAGTACGTTCTACACCGGGATTCTGCACGACCTGACAGAACTGGATGAAGCTAATACAGCTACCAACCGGCTTGGCTTGATTGTCGAGGAATCGAGTAATGAGATATACACCTTTGACTCTCAGTCGCTGAAGTTTATCAGTGCCAACAGAGCTGCCTATGAAAACCTTGGCTACACAGAAAAACAGCTATGTGCAATGACACCAGTTGACGTAGTGCAAAATATAACTGAAGAACAACTGCGGGTAACGCTTGCGCCATTGATTAGTACAGAGAAAGAACGTGTTTCACTTAATGCGGCAATCGCCCGGTCTGATGGTTCCGAATATAGTGCGGAGGTGACCCTGCATCTAACACAGGCTTTTGATAAACCTGAAATGGTTGCAATTGTCCAAGACGTGACAGAGAAAAACCGGATGCTTGAATCCATACGCCGAACACAACGAATGGAGTCGATCGGTAATCTCACAGGCGGTATCGCGCACGACTTTAACAACCTGTTAACGGTAATCTCAGGCAACCTCGAACTTCTTAGTGACGAGCCGATTCCTGATGAGTCCATCGGATTGTTGAATGAGGCGCGAGAGGCCGCAAACATGGGGTCAAGGCTCACAAAGCGCTTACTTACCTTTGCCCGACGTAGTCCGTTATCGCCAAACAAAATCAATATTAATAGTCTAATCACCGATCTTTCAGAAATGATAAGCAGAACAATCGGCAGTACTATTTTATTGCAGAATTACCTTGCTGACGACTTATGGGATTGCAATATCGATATTTCCGAATTTGAAAATGCGCTTATTAATCTCGCAATCAATGCCAGAGATGCCATGCCAAAAGGTGGCAAATTGGCGATAGAAACTCAAAACAGCCGAATCGATGAAGATAGTGTACTGGGTCTGGAACTAACAACCGGGGACTACATAAAAATATCCATAGCTGACAATGGCCACGGCATACCAAAAGAAATCAGCGACTCGTTGTTTGAGCCATTTTCCACAACAAAGAAAGGCGGTAAAGGATCAGGACTTGGTTTAAGTATGGTCTACGGATTTGTAAAACAATCTGGCGGTGCGGTTACCGTTTACAGTGAACAGGAATTGGGAACAACCTTTACACTATATTTGCCAAGAAGTGCTTCTGATGCGCAAAACGTATCTACTGGCAAATCACAGCCCTTTAAAGGCATGAATTCGAAGACAATACTGGTTGCGGAGGACGAGGATAACGTTCGTAGACTCACTGTGTTGCGGCTTAAAAAGCTCGGCCATAAGGTATTCGAGGCGACTGACGGGCATGCAGCGCTAGCACTTTTTGAACAAATGGAAGGCATCGACCTTGTGTTCACTGATGTCGTGATGACCGAAGGCATGACGGGTTACGATCTGGCGATGGCGGTTAAGAAGGTATCCCCGGAGACTCCGGTGTTACTTACTTCAGGATACGCAGACGATATTATAAACCCTGAAAAACTCGCAGAATCCGGGTTGTCACTGTTACGTAAGCCATACGATCAGGCAGAATTAGCCCATATGTTGTCTAAAGCTTTTGCCTAAGGTAATTCCTGGTATTTTACCTGCCACAGGTGATGCAATAACAGATCGCTCTTGATCCAAATCAACGCCCCTAAATCTGTGCCATCCATACTTAGATCGCAATGACCGAACTCTCTGCAACTGTTGATCCGAACTTTCAAATCATCAGCGGCTTCATTAGCGATAGAACTAATTATGAAAAACTCGAATTTCTGGGTACTGCTGGCAAATGGCAGTCAGGCGAAAATAATCAAAAACCCTGTAGCAGGACATAGTCAGAATGTCACTTCTATTCCCTCTGAAAGTGGTCAGAAATCTGATCATTATTCAGACAGGGCAGGGCGAGGTGCCTCCTCTGTGGGAAAGAGAAGGTACAGCCTGGCGCAACACTCAGACCCAATTAGAGAACAGGAACGTCTTTTTGCAGAAGATCTTTCATCACACCTAATAAAGTGTATGGACAAAGATCAGTTCGACTCGTTGGCGTTAGCTGCATCCCCCAGAACGCTAGGTGATCTGCGATCTGCATTCCCGGATCGACTGCGCGACCGGGTGAAGTTTGAGATTGCAAAAGATCTAACCAACACACCGGAAAATGAAGTCGGTGATGCATTGCTGAGCCTGCTGGGTAAAGCGTAACCTCCCCGAGAATAGATCCTCAATTCTGATCGAGATCAATCGGTCTTAAACGGTTCTAAAACACAATACAAGTGTACTAATTTTTTAATCTATAAAACTTCGGAATTCTGGAGAGATTATCATGAACTATAAAGTAATATTAACCATTCAAGCTCCAAAACTATCACGAGTGCGATCTATTGGGATTGATTGTGGATTGACTGGGAACAACTCTGGTTTTTTTTGCGAATTGTGCGTACGAGACGCGCATACCCCAGTTGTGCACTAACAGTCCTTAGTATGAGAAAAAGAGTTGCCAGTGCCAGAATCCACACCAATCCCATTGATAGCCTTGTTTAAAAGTTCGGAGCTTTGTGTGGCTAGTAAGTACTATTGCTGTGCTAACTTCCTGAACTTTGCTGAGTCATACACTTTCTTTACTAGGAATCACAAACAGGGCACCGATCCACCTTATCCTCCATATCCATTATTTAACATAATATATATTATGCGCTCTTAATGATGAATTGGAACCAGGGCGTTCGTTGCCCAAATTACGTGTATTACGGATGCTTGTTTGGTAAGCCCAGTGAACAGATGTCCAAACAGACCGTTAGGATATGTATGCTGAATTCATCATAGAGCCTGCCTGCATATACGCTTGACCGTTGAATGATTGGGTATGAGTAACTATCCAACAGAGCCAGTGTAACGTCTTTGTCTACCGGAACCTCGTTACTTGTAATCCTTCTTATTATTCCTCACGAATTTCGATCGGTCTAAGCAACCAACGCAGCTTGCGTTCTATATTCTATTGGCGCGGCTAAATTAACAGCATCAGGATGGTACTTCGCCGATTTTTAAATTTTTCTCCAACACCCGCATTCAAACAACCCCAATGTGCGACCCATGAACAATCGCCAATGCATTAGCGGCTCAGGTGCCGCTGGCTATACGATCGCACAGCTGATTCCAATCTTCGATTGCTCTTGAAACTGTTAAATCACTTTCTATTAATTCTGACAGGAGTTCTGCGAACGCCTGCGCTCCATCGCCAGCTCATAAGCCAAGGTTTCGCAGTGATCTTGTATGAATGCCAGTACGGTGTGGCATCCGTAAAAAAACAAGTTCTGATTTCCCTTATTTCAAAGATTCCAACGTATTGTTATGTTCTTAACTCTCTACTATTTCTACTCTGATTTTTTTTGAGTTTGTGTAAGTGATAAAAGTACCAACCAACATTATTGATAAACCCGACAATAATATTATTTCCAGGATAGCGATATTCATGAATAGTTTGAGAACACTGGCAATGAAAACCAGCAGAAGGCCGAGTTGAAAAATTCTACCGCCGAGGAGCATTTTTGAGTGTAAGTCTCGATGCCATCTAATTTTTTTACCGCAGCTTTCACAATTAGCCTCCCCGAGTATCTGGAAAAAAGGGCTCAATTGCTTTTGAATATTGCGGCTTATAGATATGCCACAATTCGGGCAGGTTGTGTCAACTAAGTTAATGTCTATCTCCTGTATTTCGCGTATCAGCCTAATCTTTAGACAAAGATAAGCCCGTTTGTATCTACATTGCTATAAATTTTAGCAATCAAATCACTATGGTAAGCTCTCATTGCCAGCTGATAAAGCGAATCTTTTTTTGCTGTCTGCCGAAGAATGACTAATCCGATGACGCAGCAATGGCATTATCTCTTGGCTTTAAATCGTTTTTTTAGGCTTACATGTGCACACAACAAGCACTTCTCTACGTTCTAATTCAAGTTCCGCGGGCGCTTTATTTATATCAGCCATCTGGCGCGCTGCACCTTTTGATTTATTCAAACCTGTTCAAGTATGACTATGTTCTTTAAAACGATGCTAAAAAATCACTCTTTTTTGGTTACGATGGCTGAAAATGACCGCTTCCAATGCCACGTCGTTTTTAGTTGAGCCAAACGGTTCGTCTGTCCACTCTGTGGGATAAGCTTCAGAGATTATCCACTACCTGAATGGCAGGCTTAGCTCTTTGAACAAGGACGCATGAATACAACGTAGTTCAATTCTATTGGCTAAACCTAGATCAGAAACTGAAGTACGCCACTGCGTAAGCGGTGATGCTTGTGAGTCAACCGGCCGCTTTAATACAAGCGACGTGAAGATTATTTTTTTGGCATCTCACGAATAAACCCATTCTCTCCTCCCTCCTCGACCGGCTCGGTTTCCATCGCGGCACCGATACCTTCTACTTCTCAAAACGACTCAACAGCCGCTAAACCAATGCGTACCTCGAAATAAAATGCAGGCAGAAGTTGATGTGGATCAACCATTTTCTATAGTCAAACCTTCGTGTGCGATTTCAATTTTTTCAACCGCTACATCGTTACCCGCTGCTGCAAGATCGGAGCCTGTAATCTTGGTTGGATAAGCGTTTTCAAGTTTCCACACCATGGTTGGCGTTCCACCCTCATCGAGCAAACTTATGGTGATCGGTTTACGTTTAATGGTGTTCATTTTAATTTCATTAAACCAATCCCAAATTTCATTGTCTTTCTGGAAAACTCCCTTTTCCATAGTCACCTGACTGTACTTAAGCATCCCGGGCATACTCACTTTCGAGAATGTCGAACCGTCACCACTTCGATATTCAATTGGCTCGTTCTCGACATCCAGACCCGATATCTTTTGAAATTTCATTACAGAGCTATCCCATTTCACTTCAAAATAGAATTTCGGTAATGGCCATACATTTCCGTATGGCATTGAACCATCTTCCGCCATGATTAGTTCTCCTTCTCTAACAGCATCTGTGATTATGATTTTTGCATTTGTTGTTGAAAAGTGATCTCCATAAACTCGGTCGGGTGTGTCGGGGATACCAAAACCGTGATTCGCAAAATGCCTTCATGCACATCTTTGGGTGTCATAGTCTCACCCAGCCCAATTTGCACACTAAATGCTTCTTCTGGTGTAGAACCCGCCAGGCCACCACGTTTCCAGATCCCTGTAAGAAAATTACCGATCATGCTCTTCATGGTTACCCACGTGTTGGCAGTATTCGGTTCAAACACGAATGCTTTTGCCGCGAGACGGATGGATTCTTCCAGCATGATCATTGTTCTTCTGACATTGATGTAGCGCCAGTCCAGGCTATTACCATCGAGAGTACGCGCCCCCCAGACCAGCACACCCTCACCTACGAACTCACGGATCGCGTTGATCGATTTACCCTGCGACGTTACATTCAATGATTCCTGTTCAACGTGACTTATACTCACTGCCGGTCGGTTAACCATCGCAATACTGACGTTGGCTGGTGCTTTCCACACACCACGCTGGCTATCGACCATTGTGTATATCCCGGCCATGGCGCCTGACGGAGGTAGTAAATTAAGCTTGTCTCTTAATTCTGCGATAATATTGTTATACACAACTGACTGGGCTCGCACAGTGTCGTTAAGAGTATCCAGCGCTTCTCGGGCGGTTAGCGTCAGACCATGCAATTGAGACGAGTCGAAGCTAACACCTTCGATTTCGGCCAGGGTCGCATTCGCTGCCGCTACGGCTTTTTTAGTTGCCTGATCACCCACAGGCATTAGTTCGAGCTTCAACGCTTCGGCTAAGAGTTCCTTATTTTGAATATGTTCCAGCCCAATATCACGTGAACCAGTGATAGTGGTTTCTAACCACGGGTAGTACGCTATGCTGTTTTTCAGTCCATTGGTACCGATGTCATCCCGGAAATTATCAACTACCCCATCATCCAGAACACGCCAGCCTTCCCACACATCAAGAATTGCTACCCTGTTGGCCATTTTGGTGCAGTGGGATAACATTTGTTGCTGAACATCTCGGCACCCGGTTCGATCCAATCGAACTGCATCTGGTATGACTACCATCGTGGGTACTTGCTCTTTAATCAAAGGTTCTATTCCACCGATAAGCCCGTCTTTTGAGATTTCGTCCTCATAGCTTCCAACTGACACGACAAAGCATTTTCCACCCCCATTTTGAAAAAACAAACGCATACTGTAGTACAACAACTGCATACCCTGAGTTTGTTCGAATGAATACGACACTTTGTTAAAAGTTACTTCAGCAACTGTCGGAAGCGCATCTACCGTCGGTGTTAGCACTGAATCAAAACTTGAGTCTGTTGCAAATCTAACCACACTTGTTGCGGCGTTTGCTGTTCGCGTAGCAACCTCTGCAGCCTTTAAAGCTGCGTCTTTAGCCGTAACCTTTTTATCATCAATGGTATTCGCTAACTCTCTTGCCTCCCCGGCTTTTTTTACAGCTGTTTCCGCAGCTGTTTTCGCCAAAGCTTCAGCACCCGGACTATTTGCTGATTTAATCGCCGCAGCAGCGGCATTCTTTACTGCACAAGCAGCATCTGTCGCCGCTTTTTTGTCAATACCTTCTATCAATTTGGCTGCGGCTATTAAAACCGCGTCGGCCGCAGCCACTGCCTCATGCGCCAAATGTTTGGTTTGATCGTCACCGGGATCCCCTTCTTTCATCTTAAACATCGGATGCGGAGCGAATCCGAAGAACTCATGAAACTCATTTAGAGAAGCGATCTCCTTAGGCTGGTTACGCAGAGATAATCCGTTGTATTCCGCTTGTTCCGTATACCCTATGAAAGCGGGTACGGCCGTTTCTACCTCCACCACTGAGTTGGGAAAAGCACTCTTCTCCACAATGTATACACCAGGAGTCTTCATTGGATTAGCCATAATTTTCCTGTGCTGTGCTAAAGGTTTACGTAAATATCAGAGATATACTCAGACGCTTCGTCTGACGCGACTGAAAGATTGCCAGCGCTCGCTTGCGGGAGCCTTTGTTCCAGGTTTATTTTTTGGCCGCCTTGTTTTAGACAGCCGTGTAATTCGAACCGATATTCAGCACGGTTGGTTAGCGGAATTCGAGTGCTGCTTATAAACTGCTGCGCAGAGTTGTTGGCCAAATGAGTATTACCAATTTTATCGACAGATGACTCATTGTAGGGATCTAGCTTGTTGAAGGTAACCAGATTATCTCTGTCCAGAATTTCTACGTCCTTATCAACGAGGTCGCTGGAAAACAGGTTATATCGCCATAGAACTTTACGGCTAATTATTCGAGCGATGATCGAAATCCCATCGGAAAGTTCTTCAGCCAGCGACTGAAGAGGCACCCTGACAATAAACAGTGGAGCTTGTCTCGCTTCTATGGAATTCTCCCATTTATCGGCTGTTCGACTTACATTCGATTCCATACACTTTTGGTACTGGAATACCGGTGTGTTTGAGCCTTCGCTTTTCTCAGGGACAGTAGAGCCGATAGATCGAATGTAACTGTAGAACTTACCTGGTATATCTTTGTTTGAGGAGATTGATAGCGTAACCGGGTTTTCAGACAAATCACTATTTAAGTTTTCGGTGTATTGGAAAAATTGGATATCTTGAGTATCTATTCGAAATTCCAGCACCGCGTCCGGATCCGGATCCGACGCCAAAGTGGCATGTAATTTATCGATAGGGTCAGATCGCCCACTGGTAGTTTTATCAGCCGGTACCGATTGAAGCACATTGAAGCCATTTTCAGTTTCGAGATAAAGCCACTCGCATTGCTTCAATACCTTGAGAGTCTCTGCTGCCGGGCGCACTGCAATCGGAAACGATTTGAAGCCAAAGTACTCATGCTGTGCAATGAACTGTATAAGAGGTTGATATCGGTTCATCGTTCAATAGCCACCGCAGGTTGTCTAATGCCCGGCATTTCTCGAACGGCACTGCTGTCGAGTGCAATCATACGCAATTTGTATTGTAAAGAAGGATAGTGGTTCCCACCCATCATTCCCCACAGATTGCTTAGCTCAATCGTGCTGGTATTCTCCGGCAGTAAATCAAGTTTCTCTATTCCATCCGGCAATGGGGCAAACGAGTTTTGAGTTATTTCACCCCTTGACCGGAAGAATTCAGCTGTATGTGACAGGTATTTCAACGCAACCGAATAGTCTTTAAAAGTCGAAGCCACTAGAATATGAAGACTCATATTTAGTGGGGCACTACGATCCTGCGGTATAGGGTTAGCTGAATTTCGTGATACGAGCGTTCTGCCATTAATGGCTGTGCGCTCAGTATTGACTAAGCTAATTACAATCTTGTCTGTGATACCTGGTGAAACGGTGCCATCCGGTTCATGCACCTTGCCGATCACGACTGAATCTGATTCGGTTTGAAATATCCTATTGAGATGAACATTCAACTCGTCACGGACGAATTTTATCGCAGCATACATCATGTTTGCTAAATATCCTTTTCAGCAGATTTGCAAGGAACTAACAGCAAGCCCTCGCTATCGATGCACAAACACCAGACCAGACCAATATACTAAAGTTAGATCATGATTCAGAAATGTAAAGAATTTAGTAATCCATTTACTTTTAGATAGGCCTTTTTAAGGCACCAGTTGCCACTGTTCAATCAATAGATACTCGATATCTACTACAGACGATAGTAACTCTCTCTTTCTCGAAGAGCATACATCTAAAATAAAGAATGGGTATTTGTAGAACACAACCTAAGCGGCGAACTTTTTTTCTTCGCGCTAACAATCAACTCGGATAACAGTCTATTGCAGACAAATAGTTATTTCGTAGTGCAGAGGCCCGAGTGCTTGCGCATGTTCCATGCTCTTTCACATGTTTCCGTAAAGCTCACAGTCTTACAGCTGCACTAAACCAGGCCCGAACATTTACTATCACATCGAGGCCTGTATTTATTAGAGTGGAAATTTTCGGGTGACTAATAAATCAATTATTAACTTATCCCTGCGAAGTGCTGATATTCAGCACCATTACCACGTAGCGATAAGTTCGAACTTTCAACTGATCAATGATGATTCAGACGCATTTGCGCGCTAGCCATTCCAAAACACGCGTTTGTGAAACTGAGCTTTTACTCTACTCAGCCATTCAGGTTTTTCTGTGGCATTGATAATACCCAGAGAGACACCCTGATCAATAAAGGGCTCGAAGCTGTTTGTTAGTGACTGTATTAAATTAGCAGGGCTTAGATTCTCGGCTTTGCAGCAGCCAGCGAGATTTAAGCCGTCTTTTTCCATATAGACATGCATTTGCTTATGGCTGATTCCAAGAAATTGCTCCAGTACTGATTCTATCGGTGAATGCCCTCTATGGAGATCTAACTCACCAATACCGGCCGCAGTTGTAACCAGATCTTCTAAATCACTCAGTTGCTTAACTGTACCCTTGAAAGGAACGCCATAGCCATGCCCCTGGGCTGTAATATTGGTAAGCACGCCGTCTACCAACTTCACTGTGCCTGAGTCATTCAACGTGTGCTCTTTATCCATAACCATTTAAAACCAGACTCCAACTCTAAATTAGCCCTTATTCCAATTTTCAGGACATAACCCTGGTGCTTATAATTTTTGTTGTAGCACTATTCTGTTTGTTCGGTGGATGGAAACAAATTCAGCTCTCCACTATCGCTAAACCTCGTGGCACCAGACTTGCCTGCAACAGCGCCCAGTTTGCCTTTGAGCGTATAAACTATCGACTCACCGGAAGTACTGCCGTTAGACTCTACAGCACGCGACAACAGCTGGCGTGCAATACTCAAGGCAGAAATGGTGACAGGAATCGTTAAAACTTCTTCACTGAATCGGGGGATCTCGCCTGAGGCGTTACTAACACCACTGGCCAGCCCCTGCCCGTCAAGATCAAGATTCACTGACATGCCATCATAAGCAAGCGGAGTTTCATTCGGGTTTTGCACCCGTAACTTTAATTCAAAGCGAACTTCCAAACCTTCTGTGGGCAATGGTTCCAGCCCGGCCACGCGTACGTTAGGCGCATCATCGCCAAGCTGCAAATTTGCGCAGCCACTAAGCAACGCGAGTACGAATAACACTGGAATGTTTGCGATGTTTAACTGGTACATAGGGTCTCTTCCGAAAGACGGTAACTCAGGATAACGACAATTTGAACACTATAAAGTGTAACACTGTAACGATTGCGTAACCCGGCATGCAGATGAGCTGTTTTAACCAGTTAGAGAATTCGCATGTCAATCGCTCTGGCACGAGCGCTCACGCCGGAATTCTTCCGACTGTGATGAGCTAGAGTCTGCATCTACATGTCTGTATCCAAGCCACGCTTTAGATGTAGTACAGCAATTACGAATCGTACCCGGAGAGACTCACCTATCGGGCTATTGCTTTGAATATTGGCCTGGCTATTGATCTGGTCATGGTTTGGTTTGATGATCCCAAATAATCAATCGATCATACGCAGCTATTTAAATCTTCCAGCACAGGTGAGTTTAGTCTGGCCAAAGTTAAGACTGGCATCTCTTCTGTGTCACCATTTTCATCTAGATCGTTTTTATCTGCTTCTAAAAACGTTAGTTCAAGAGATTCACCGCTTACAACAGCTGTAACGGCTACATCAAAAATAGAATAGTCGTCTCCGCCCTCTGGAGTGACGGTTACAGAGTCACTGACGATATAACAATTTTCACCGGTTGCGGTTGGTGCATTATCCTGCTGATAGTCATAACGGGTTAAAACACCATTGGCAGCAAAATTCCAGTAAACCACATCATTTCTGTCACTTGTGGTTGCATCCCACAATCCGGCAATTGCGCTGATGTCACCCCCGGGTTCACCCGTGTTTACGTTAACCTCCAGATCCGGATTGAATTCACTGGTACCGGCAGGGTCGCTACTGCCACCACCACACGCCGTAACTACTAATGGGAATATGAAAGTTATCGACTTCACCAGGCTTAATATTTTCATAAGTTGCTTCCTGCTCTGTTATTTGGGATTATTTCCCCAATTAATATACAGAATTCGCACCAAAATTAAAACTACTTTTATCTGGCACCTGTTTCCCCGATACCGGGCTAGCGCACTCTCCGAAACGGATTTTATTTAACCCGCGCGCTTTCTGAGCAACGCTTTATCTGACCATTGTTTAGCCTGACTACAAATATCTGTTTCTGACTGCAAGTGTGCCCTGAACCTGGTCAGCTGCGACCAACAGAATCTGACCCTCTCCACAAACTCATGGGCTACGAGTTCGCCCCTTAGCTCACCTCCAACACCAGATACAGTGCCCGCAAACAGGACGATATATTCTGATTCAAAAAACACGGAGCACTAAACAGAGAAAAGCAAAGCTAACCGAAGATGCGGAAGCCGGAAATAGATGCAGAGCTACCTATTTCAATAACTACAAACACATCCCAGAGCCTGCGAAAATGAGTTTTATAGCGGCTACCTGTTCGCTGCTGTCAGATGCTAAAACTAAGTGGAGTTTTAATCGAAGCCGTAGTACGCTGACAGCACGCATAATCCAATAGTTATAGGGTGGACCGGTCGACCGCGTTATTTGCAGGCAATTGAAAGTCTTCCTTGTAAAAGCTTCTACATTTGAGGGAAATATTAAATGGTACCTGGAATAAAAAAGATCGCACTGCTGCTGGGAACAAGCCTCGTTTTAGCGCCACTTACCCTGCAGGCGGAAACACTAAGATGGGCACGTGCCGGTGATTCGCTGACGCTGGATCCGCATGCACAAAATGAAGGCCCGACACACACGCTTGCCCATCAGATTTATGAGGGACTATTGCAAAGGGACATGGCCGGCCAAATTATTCCAGCGCTTGCAACCAGCTGGGATCCATTAGCCGATAACCCTAACGTCTGGCGTTTTAAACTTCGCCCTGATGTAAAGTTTCATAATGATGCGCCTTTTACTGCTGACGATGTTGTGTACTCGATTAATCGTGCGAATATGCCCACCAGTGCGATGAAAGAACTTCTCACTTCAGTTAAAGAAGTGCGCAAGGTAGATGACTTAACCGTCGACATCGAAACCAATGGCCCCAACCCGTTGCTGGTTAACAACCTCACCAATCTGTTTATGATGGACAGTGACTGGACGGAAGAAAACGGAGTCTCTGCACCGCAGGATGTCGCCGCCGGTGAAACCACTTTTGCAGCGTCCAACACCAATGGAACAGGCGCATACATGCTGGTGAGCCGTGCCGTGGACGAAAAGACGGTTTTAAAAGCTAATCCGAGTTACTGGGGCTCTGGCGAATTTCCACTGGAAATTTCAGAAATTATCTATACGCCGATCAACGCAGCTGCAACAAGAGTAGCGGCATTACTTTCCGGTGAAGTTGATTTCATTCAGGACGTACCGGTGCAAGATCTAAAACGCGTTGACGATGCCGACGGTTTAAAGGTCGTAAAAGCAGCGCAAAACCGCGTTATATTCTTCGGCATGAACACCACTGCAGACGACCTTGAAAGTGACAGTGTCGAAGGTGCGAATCCATTTGCCGACGTCAATGTCAGACGCGCCATGAACATGTCCATTAATCGTGATGCTATCCAGAAAGTTGTTATGCGAGGTCAGTCCGACCCTACCAACGTCATCATGCCTCCGTTCGTCAATGGCTGGACAGAAGATCTCAATACATTGCCGGAAGGTTCTATTGAAGATGCAAAAAAATTGATGGCCGATGCCGGCTATGCAGACGGATTTTCGGTTGCTCTTGATTGCCCGAATGATCGCTACATTAACGATGAAGCCATTTGTCAGGCACTGGTTGGCATGATGGCCAAAATCGGTGTTGAAGTTAACTTAATAGCGCGTCCAAAAGCACAGCACTTTCCGCTAATTCAAAACAAAACATCTGAATTTTATATGCTTGGCTGGGGCGTACCTACGTTCGATAGTCACTATGTTTTCAATTTCCTGGTTCATTCAACTACTGAAGATCGTGGTTCGTGGAACAACACCGGATTCTCAAATGCAGAAGTCGATGAGATGATTGTGAGCCTCGAATCTGAAACTGATTTGGGTGCCCGCGATGCAACGATTGGAAAAATATGGGCAGCAGTTCAGGAAGAGCAAATCTATCTGCCAGTGCACAATCAGGTACTGAACTGGGGAATGAAAGATGGCATTGACTTCGACGTACAGCCTGAAGATCAACCGCACTTCAAGTTCATGAGCTCAAAGTAGACTGACTGAATCGCTCTAGTACAGATCAAGCCCTCCCCTAGCCCGGCCTCCCCCGGCCTGGTTCAGGGGACACTCACTCATGCTTCCAACTGTAATTCGCAGGCTAGCGCAGTCAGTTTTTGTACTGGCACTGGTCGCACTTATAGCGTTTCTTATTTTCCGCTACGTTGGTGACCCGGTTGAGAATCTACTCGGCCAGGAGGCCACTGTTGCAGATAGAGTCGCGTTGCGTGAGCGGCTTGGTCTCGATCACCCGTGGTACATACAGTACGTAGACTTCGCCAAACGAGCATTGGTGTTTGATTTTGGCATATCTTATCGAACAGGGTTGCCTGTATCAGAAATGATTGCCAAACGGTTGCCTGCAACTATTGAACTGGCATTCGCATCAGCGTTGTTTGCCCTGGTACTTGGTGTGGTACTCGGCATATACACAGCCATCAACCGAACTGGCTGGCTGGCGCAGTTTATTCTCTCCAGCTCACTAATCGGCGTGTCTTTACCGACCTTTTTAATAGGCATACTGCTTATCTGGATTTTTTCAGTAGAGCTGGGCTGGCTGCCCTCTTTCGGCCGTGGAGATACAGTTGAACTGGGTTGGTGGAGCACAGGAATGCTCACCCTCTCCGGTATAAAGTCTTTGATATTGCCCATGATCACACTTGGCTTATACCAGATGACTTTGATTATGCGACTGGTTCGAGCGGAGATGCTGGAGGTACTCCGACAGGATTACATCCGTTTTGCACGTGCCCGCGGTTTACCCGACCGGGTTGTAAACTTCGGCCATGCACTGAAGAATACTCTGGTGCCGGTAATCACCATTGCAGGCTTGCAGCTCGGTTTGATAGTTGCGTTCGCGATTGTTACCGAAACCGTTTTTCAATGGCCCGGGGTTGGGTTGATGTTTATCAACGCGGTGTACTTTGTAGACATCCCGGTAATGAGCGCTTATTTACTACTGGTGGGGCTGGTTTTTGTTGTTATAAATCTTATTGTCGATCTCGCTTATCTGGTTATTGACCCTCGTATCAGAGATGGCATCAACGCGGGCAGCGAAAACCGGTGAGAAACTTTTTCGCATCAGATTTTTTCTATGATTTTCGGCGTTCACCGGTCACAGTGGTGTCGTTTGTTGTTGTGATGATATTGCTGTTCTGCGCTGTCTTTGCATCATTTATCGCACCGACAAACCCGTTTGATCCGGCAAGCCTCGATTTAATGAACGGCTTCACGCCACCAATGACACCAAATGAATTCACCGGTTCTGTGTTTATGCTTGGCACCGATGATCAGGGAAGAGACCTGTTTTCAGCCATACTCTATGGTTTGCGCGTCTCGCTTTTTGTCGGTTTTTCTGCAGTGATGCTGGCACTATTCATCGGTGTATCACTTGGCCTTATTGCAGGCTACATTGGTGGCTGGGTCGATACCATCATTATGCGTTTTGCAGACATTCAAATGACCTTTCCTTCCATCCTCATTGCGATGCTTATTTTTGGTGTCACACGCGGTGTACTACCACCGGATCAACGCGATGAACTCGCAATATTTGTACTGATTGTCAGCATCGGGTTATCAGAGTGGGTGCAGTTTGCCAGAACTGTTCGGGGTGCAACGCTGGTAGAGAAAGAAAAAGAATATGTAGCAGCGGCAAGACTAACAGGCCTGCATCGCTGGCAAATCATGCGGCGTCATATTCTGCCTAATGTGCTTGGGCCGGTACTGGTGATCGCAACTATTACTCTTGCTATTGCCATTATCGCTGAAGCAACACTGTCATTTCTGGGGGTCGGTGCGCCACCCACTGAACCAAGCCTTGGCACGCTTATAAACATTGGACAGGATTATCTATTCTCGGGTGAATGGTGGATTCTGCTCTTCCCAGCCCTGACATTGCTGTCACTCGCCCTGTCAGTCAATTTGTTTGGAGACTGGCTGCGTGACGCGTTAAACCCGAGACTAAAGTGAACACCGGGATCAATACTGCAACAGATACAAATGCGACTACCCCGTTACTTGAGATTCGCAACCTGAGTGTCGAATTTCCGCTGCGTCGTGAAGTACTAAGAGTTGTCGACCAGGTGTCATTCGATGTTAAGCGCGGTGAAATACTCGGTATTGTCGGGGAGTCAGGCGCCGGTAAATCAATGACGGGCTCCGCGATTATAGGACTAATTGATCCACCGGGCCGAATCTGTGAAGGCGAGATCATATATGGTGGAAAGCTGGTTGCCGGAAATTCGGGTGATGGAAATTCCGTCAATGGAAAATCGGCCAATGTGGAATCTGCCGGTAACAGCGCCATGCATTTACGCGGCAAACATATCGGTATGGTTTTTCAGGATCCGCTAACCAGCCTTAACCCTTTGCAGCGTGTTGGCGATCAAATCGTTGAGACCATACGAATCCACTTAGGGGTTGGTGACTCGGAAGCTACAACCCGAATGAAGGAAGCACTTGAGGAAGTAGGCCTCGACCCTACTCGTTCACAGGCGTATCCACATGAATTTTCTGGCGGCATGCGCCAGCGAGCGGTAATTGCGTTAGCGCTGTGTGCAGAACCGCAACTGATTATTGCAGATGAACCAACGACCGCACTCGATGTGTCCATTCAGGCACAAATATTAGAGTTATTAAAACGAATTTGTAAGGATCGAGGAGCATCCGTCATGCTTATTACGCATGATATGGGCGTTATCTCTGAAACAACAGATCGCGTTGCTGTGCTTTATCAGGGCAAGTTGGTTGAGATCGGCCAGACACGAGATATTATCGAACGCCCCGAACATCCTTATGCCAAAGCACTCATCGCCTGCACGCCAACCATTGAGGGAGGTTCTATCGAGCGAGATTTAGTACAGATTGATCGAACCGAATCAAGTGGTGGTGATGGTGAATTTAATCTGCGACCCGCGCAGGTGGTGAATGAACCGGCCAATAATTCCACTGACTCATCTCCGCTGTTGATCGCCAAAAATTTATCACGTGAGTTTGATCTTTCAGATCCTTTATTCATACGTTTACTGGCCATGCGTCGCAAGCGAATTTTACACGCGGTAAACGATGTCAGTTTCCAGATAGATCGCGGTACAACCTATGCGCTGGTTGGCGAGAGTGGATCTGGAAAATCAACTATTGCGCGCATGGCAGTAGGATTACTTGCTCCAACTAATGGCAGTGTCACCATTGATGGCAGTGACTTAAATAACTCGAATCTTGATCCCGAACAGAGACAAGCGTTGCGCCGCCGTATACAAATGGTATTTCAAAGTCCGTTCGCAAGTCTAAACCCGCGATGGAGAGTCAAAGATATACTTGCTGAACCACTACGTGCGTTTGATCTGGCACAGGGTCAGGAATCGGAACGTGTCATTGAGCTATTGGAGCAGGTAGGCTTATTCGCAGACGATCAAAAAAAATACCCGCATGAATTCTCAGGTGGACAGAGGCAGCGCATATCCATAGCGCGGGCACTGGCATCTGAGCCCGAGTTTATTATTTGTGATGAACCAACTTCCGCACTGGATGTCTCCGTGCAGGCGCAGGTCCTGAATTTATTAAAGCAATTGCAACGCGAGCTTGGGCTCACCTATTTATTTATTACTCATGACCTTGCAGTAGTTGCGACAATGGCTCGAAAAATTGGTGTGCTGCAATCGGGCAGACTTGTTGAGGAAGGTGATACCGTAGAGTTGTTAAAAAATCCTTCGACTGAATATACCAAAATGCTCATCGATTCCGCACCGCGACTATAAAAACCTGTAATCCACTGGGCGAGCTACCTGCGGACCCAACATCGCATGCTACCAGTTGTCACACGATAACGTTTCCGCGCTAGCGAACACTTGCCACCTGTTATTATTCTGTAACCATGAATGCCTCACTAAGATAGCGTGACTATTGCCGTGACTCCACAGAGGCGGCTTCAGAAAACCCGCCCGCTTGTCGGCTCCAAAATTTAGAATACTGCCCGCCCCGATCAAGCAACTCCTTGTGACTTCCCTCCTCAATAATCCGACCTTGCTCAAGAACAATAATCCGGTCCATACTTTCAATTGTCGAAAGCCGGTGTGCTATCGCAATAACTGTCTTGCCTTGCATAACATCCTGCAGCGCGGCCTGAATTGATGCTTCCACTTCACTATCGAGTGCTGACGTTGCTTCATCCAGTATTAGCACCGGCGCGTCTTTAAGGATCGCGCGTGCCAGCGCTATGCGCTGACGCTGCCCACCCGATAGCTTTACACCCCGCTCACCCAGATGCGCGTCATAACCCTCGCGTCCCTTTAAGTCTCGCAGGTTGGGAATGAATTCAGCCGCAGCGGCCCGGGCAGCAGCTGCATCTACTGCGTCATCGGTTGCATCCGGTGTGCCGTAGCGAATGTTCTCGCGAGCAGAACGATTAAACATCGCAGTTTCCTGAGTGACCATCGAGATCTGGCTGCGCAATCCGTCCTGAGTGAGTTGACGGATATCGTGCCCGTCCAGTGTGATGCGCCCACCCTCTACTTCGTACAGCCGCATCAGCAGTGAGGCTGTGGTGCTTTTACCTGCACCGGATGCACCGACGAGTGCAACCTTCTCGCCCGGTTTAATGTGTAAGCTGAATTCGCGAAGTGCTGCTTTCTCCTGCCCGTAAGCAAAGGTGACATTCTCAAAGGCAACCTCTCCTTTTACTTGCTCAGGGGTGATCGCGTCAGCAGCATCAACAATCCGGTGAGACGGCGAAAGCGTGCGCATGCCGTCTTCTATCTCGCCAACATTCGAAAATATTCCAAGTGCCGTAAAGCTGACCCATCCAGACATGTGACCGAGACGGGAGGCAACCAGTCCGGCCGCTGCGATATCGCCCGGTGTAGCCATACCTCGGGACCAGAACCATAAAGCACCACCGATCAGGGTCACAGGCAAAATTCCGGCAAGCGTCATTAACAACAGCCGGAACCACGCGGTGAGCGTACCGAAGTCTATCGAGGTGTTGCGGTAGGCACCGAGTGCTTTGAGCGCCGCCTGATCTTCGAAGTTACCGTGAGCAAAGAGCTTCACTGTTGAGATGTTGGTGATCGTATCAACCAGCTGACCAGTGACCACAGCGCGCGCACCGGCCCGCGACCTCGCGCGCCTGCGGATGCGTGGCAGGAACCAGGCTATCAAAAGGCAATACACGACAAACCACACAAGCAGGATCGTGGCGAGCTTGCCATCAATGCTGCCGAGCAGAATCATGGAACCAAAAATTGCCGACAGCCCCATACCAAGAATGTTGAGCGACTCCATGACAACATCCATTAGCGCTTTTGCAGTCTGTTGTTCCTTCTGTGCAATGCGCCCGGCAAAGTCATCGTCGAAATAGGTTAGAGACTGGCCAATGGTGTGGCGGTTTAACCGGGCAAGCACCAACGGGTAAAGATTGGCCTGTATTACCAGCGCTGAAATAGCAGCATTCAGGCCCTGAAGCGCAGGACGCAGCACAACAAAGAACACTGCAAGACCAACAAAGATCGCCGCACCATTAGCAAAAACATTGTCAGCCCCCTGAGCCAGGGCGTAATCAATTGACCAGCCAATGAACCACGCAGAAAAAATTTCTGTAGCACCAACACAAAGGCTGATTGCAAGGGCAAATAATATGACAGGCCACGTTCCATGCAGTGACCACCTAAAAAACGCGAACAAAGTACCTGGAGGAGGACCATCCGCCCATGCAAAGGCATCAATCCATTCGGAAAACCTAAACATGGAAACCGTTTCTCTTGAGATAATTGACAGGCATACCAGTAAATTTGCGCGGCAGACGTACTGCTGCGTAAAAGATTCCAGTGTACTGCAATATTTAGACAACACTATAGGATTGCTTTCCTTGCAATCATGCTTGGTACGGATGAAAGTGATTACCTACTGTAAATTACCCATGTCCTCCAATAGACAGATCTCATATACTACGCGGGCAATCATTAAATATTGCTAACCATGGGGGTTAAGCAAAGAACACACTCAGTTAATCTCAAAGGAGTGAATTATGGAACTCGGAGCATTTTCAATCAGTTTGGCGGTTAAGGATCTGCAGGTCTCTAAGGAATTTTACACGCAGTTTGGCTTCGAAGTCATAGGCGGGGACGCTGCCGAGAACTGGTTAATTCTCAGAAACCGCAACCATACGATCGGTCTTTTTCAGGGAATGTTTGAAAAGAACACATTAACTTTTAATCCCGGCTGGGATAGTAATGCATCTCAACTTGATTCTTTTACTGACGTACGCGTGCTTCAAAGTCAGTTGAAAGACAAAGGTGTGGAGCTATTGAGCGAAGTGGATGAAAGTACAACAGGTCCTGGTAGTTTTATAGCGGTTGATCCGGACGGAAACCCAATTCTTGTTGACCAGCACGTTTAGTCGTGTATTTCCGGTTAATTACCTTTTATTTTAGCGCACGGAAGTCGGAACTATAGTTAGCTTCCGGTAGAAGTTATGCATAACAAACGCTTGAGTCTGCTAGTTTAACGCGCTGTTCAATTGCGTGCAGCTTGATGCGTTACCATTGTCGCACAAACGGTAAGCGCATAAATTGCGACTGCAGCGGGAGCATGGCCAAAAACACTGTCACTTGAAAAACGATATCTCAAGATGACAGTCCCACATGTAACTGTATATATGTACAATACAATCAAAATAACATCATTTAAATCGTAGAAACTAACCTCTGAAAGGAAAAAAAGATGCAATACGTAGAGTTAGTTGCAATCCTCGCAGTGCTCCAGTTCTTTTTCTTTGGCTTTATGACTGGCCAGGCGAGAAGAGATTCCAGCTTGAAGGCACCAGCCATTTCAGGTGCAGAGAGTTTTGAACGCATGTATCGGGTCCAGACTAACACCATGGAAACACTGGTAGCGTTTTTACCGTCACTTCTAATAGCGGGTAAGTATTGGCCTCCGCTGTTAGTGGCAGCATTAGGCGTAGTCTACATAATCGGCCGTTTTCTCTATTGGCAAGCAAAAGCGCGGCATCGGTTTTCTTGTATCTATGTTTCCTACTCTTGCACTGATGATTTTGTCTTTAGCTGGTATTGTCATCGCTATAATAGAAGCTTAACAGGACGCTGCAGACCGGCAATTTACACGGCGTTTGCATCGTGCTGTTACCGTCGCTGTCAATCCACTTTTCAAGAATACAAAAACCGCATATCTTGAATCTTTGACTATTGGCAGATCCTTATATCAGCGCTTTTGGTCTGCCGTATAGGAATAGCCTAACGCAGCTTAAGATCCTAAAAGGTTTTAAGCATCCCTCCCACTAACATTTGATAATTTCTCTATATAAATACCTGAAGATATTAGTTGAAGCGATAACCTATAAAAAATATCGGGGTTATCTCCACGCTATTGTCGTTAATGATCGTATTACCGAGTGTTGTTTCGGGAATTGGATTGAAATAGTACCGATAGGAAAGTGAGAATCTCCAGTACGTCATTGGTATATTTACAAATTCATCTCCCAGATATGAAAAAGCCATACCTAAAGTAGCGGAACTGCGTCGCACCGATTCATCGAGTATTCTGTGAGAGTACTCCGTGTCATAATATCCAAGCTTTCCGCTAACCATAAAGCGTTTGTACAAAGGGTAATCATATATTAACTCACCACCTTGCCACAGCCCTTCAACATTATTTCCGCTAACAGCACCAGCAAAATCACTGGACAAGTGACTTTCAGAAAGCTCAACATTTAGAAATGTGAATCTAATCGCTGAATTGTCCGCGCGACTATAGCCGACTTCTCCGGTGAAATGCCGGAAGTCATTGAAAACCATTTGGCCAAATTCGTAGCCAATAAAGAAAGATGACGCATTACCCCCGGAGCTGAAAAGTACCAGCACTATAAGGGTTAAACGTGATACCCACATCATCTTGCTATTTCTCCATTAAGATTTCTAAATCAACCCTAAACCAATATGAAATAATTCCGAAAGAAAAAACTAGCAGACCCTTAGTATTGCCTTCAGCACAGACATATTAGTGTTAATTCATACGAGATCATTTAGTTTAAATTCCAATTTCTCCGTATAACACTATAGGTATTTTCTACCCTATGTTCCATCGTTAAACCTCGAAGAAATCGAACAGTTGAAACGTATCTGTTCAGTATCTGAACATTTGGTTGAAAACACGGTGCGATCGTAGTTCTCAATTTGGATTCAGGCAAAATACCAGCGAAGTATATAGACCTATTATAGTTTCTAAATTTACGAGCAACTGTGAGAAACATTTATATCTTATCTCTGACTACAGTACACAAATAGTTCGAATACTGTTTTCCGTCTAACTTTCTAATCTTTTTTCCGAACTGACGTTTATTACAACGTTACCTGTTTTATTGCCTTTATTGACATAATTAAATGCCTCTACAATGTTCTCAAGTGCATACTCACGGTCTATAACGGGTGAATACTCACTTTTTTCAATTAACCGAACTATGTAATCTAACGAAGCTTCTATCGGACCCGGTATTGGGAAAATAACTTTTTTGTCACCGCAAAACCTGGTGAAAAAGGAATAAAATATGTTTTCAGCATAAGCACCAGGCTCAGATGAGATATAAATACCCCCTGGTACCAGCAAGTGTTTGGATTTTCCGAAAGAACTCTTACCGACTGTATCAAATATAAAGTCGTAGGGTGGTAGCTCTAATTCGGTAAAATCGTTTACCATGTAGTCTATTATGGCATCTGCTTTAAGATTTTTGAGTAGCTCTATGTTTTTCGTATTTCCAACGGCCGTTACGTGCAAATTATATTGTTGTTTTAATATTTGCAATAACGCCGAACCTATACCACCTGTCGCACCGTT
>CAZYRP010000081.1:0-22304 GCA_964649465.1 uncultured Granulosicoccaceae bacterium
AGCATTCATAATGCTGGGGTCGGTGGTTCAAGTCCACCCATAGCCACCATCTCTCCCTTAACCTTTCTTTATCCTTGTTTTTTAACACGGGTAATCACCGCCTAATTGCGCGTTAAAGAAATGTATTCCCGATCAACGCTATCTGCGCTGATGTGGATCATAAAGTTAATGGCACAGAAAGATGCTGTGATTTCTGGTTCGTCAGCGTACTTGAGTATCGGTAGATAAACGTCGGGCACTTGGGCAGGCTCGATTTGGAAAACAGAATCCCGAAGAACAGCAATTCAAATAAAAGTTGGTTAGCTTTTGTCCGTTGCTGCTAACGGATGCATCGAGGGGCAGATAGCGGTGCTACAGGAGTTGGTATTTGCGACTGTTCTCAAGGTAGGCAGTCAATTGCCGTTACCTCCATTGCGCACAGGATGGCGCATCGACCACAAAACAAGGAGCGTATCGTGGCAGAAACCAATCTGGAAAAAGTTCGTCTCGGGCAAGTCTGGAAATCACCTGACGGTCATGAGTGGATCGTCTCGGCGGTGTACGATTTGAAGTCATCACTTCTGATCGACTTCAACCGCGCTGGTGCAAACGACGCCATTATTGAAAAATCGGTATTCAGTAATACTACGGGGTGGGAACCACTTGACGGATCCACGGTTTGTAAGTGACTATCAGAGGTAGAGATTTACCCCGTGCTTCAATTGCGATTACTCACGCACCAGTTGGAAACCGTCATTGCCTCGTATGCGGCTTAGTTTGTGCATCAGGGGCAATGTGCAGGTGCCAATCGAGCTGCTGTAATGGTGCCAATGAGAGGATTTAGGCTAGAATGTCCGTAGTTGAAAGAGGTAATGTCGTTACCTCAGGATAGGCCCCGTTCGAGGGTGTAATCGTTTCAAAGGGACGAAGGGAAGCATCACCCGTAGTAGTACGGATGATGAATAAGGAACAGTAAGGAGGCTGATGGTTGGGTGGCCTGTTGTTTTGCTGTGGCTAGCGGGAACAGGTTGCCCAATTCTTAACTACGTATACCTAAATACAAGTATCGGGCAAATCAACGAAGATCTGTACCCCGTATGACATTGTTTAACAGACAATGCCAGTTGCTGAGTCTCGATAGATACTGAATCTTATAAAAACACTGGCTCCAAAGCTTTTAAGTTTGACAGCTTGTAAGTTTCTTAATCTTCCTCAGATTAGAACCCGACAGCATTGTTTCCTGTTCGTGCTGCAATCCCTTCCGTTCTCTTGAATTAATCAATTCCATGAACATTCGTGCAGTGCACAGTATGTGTATAAAAAAACTCCCGCTCCCGGGTCTGGTGGCACTCCGAGAAATTACAGCTCTTAAGTTCATTCATTTTGAAGTTTTTAATCTGAGAAGGTCTGAATTGGAAAACTGCCGATCTGCAAGAGGTCCGGAACAACCGTTGTAGTGAAACGACAAACTCCTGATGCGTCGATAAAAGTACGAGAGAGATTTATCAGCAACGCAAGTTAATGTATCAATCGTTGTTTTACTTCCTAAAATGAAGCACGTTTGTCGATCTACTCATTGGTAGTGTCTGGATGTTTCGCTTCACTGGAACTATTCGCGCCGCTTGCAAAGGCTAATCGTATGTCAGTGGCGATCTAAGTACCCGGTTTAGTGTGCTATCACATTGGTAGCTTGCATCATGTTCGACATATCTAAATGTGAATCCATATCTCGCTAGCGTTTGTAACGTGCTCCGGATGGTTGGCACGCTTGTAGAGCCTCTATGCCTGTCAGTGAAAAGTAAATAGTGGTGACACAATTGTTTTTATGAATATATAGCTATTTGGTATAAGAGTTGTAGTTTCCAGTTGTATCAGGGACGAATCAAGGTGCGGCGCGGAAAATTGACGTCAGAATTTTGATATCGATTGATACAAGTGTGCTGTGCTGATTCGTTTTTTTTTGATAAACGTATCAGGAAACAACAGTGCGGTTCTTTTTCTCGCTTGTAGGCGGGTTTTTACCAGTGATGATTTCAAGGCTTGTGCGCACGCGCAGGCTTGTCGCTGCGTGTCTGCTTTTGCAGGGTATGTTGGCCGGTAACCTTACAGCTGCGGTGCTTACGCCAGATCTGGAAGTGCATCTGATAGCCAATGTTAGTACGAGCTGGCAAACGGTACCGTTAAGCAATACCTACACTAACGCTATACCCATTTGTAACTATAACCTGGTTTCCTTTGCCGGAACCAACCCAAACTACACCTATCCGCCAGCTGTAGTGCGTATTCGAAATATCACGGCAAACTCTTTTGATGTTCGTATTCAAGGGTGGGAAGACGGACCGGCCGCTACAGGTAATGTTCATTGTTTGGTATCGGATGAGGGGGCTTTTACCTTACCCAATGGCACGCAGTACGAAGCACACACAGTTTTATCGGATCAAACAAGCGGTCAGTTTTCTACAGATGGTGGATGGAATCTTGGGTTAGTTGAAAATGTCAGTGCATCTATAACGCAAACCTACAATGACCATGTAGTGCTTGGTCAGGTAATTAGTTACAACGACAATCGGGCAAGTGCTTTCTACAACAACGATTGCGAAGCTCGTCAAAACGAACCATTTCATGCTGGTCAGGCTGATGGTATTTGTGTTGGCAAGCACATTGGCATGATACCCGGCAGCCGAAATACAGAGACTATAGGCTACCTGGTTGCGGAAGCTGGAAGTGGCACGGTTAATAACGTTGCTTTTGAACTAGACAGCGGAGCTGACAGTGTTGCTGGAAACAGCGGAGCAAATACTGGCTACCCTTACACGCTTTCGGGTGACTACAGCATTGGAGTAACTGCTCAACAGGGCGAAGATGGTGGTAACGGTTCCTGGTCAGTGCTCTATGGTGCAGACCCATTACCCCCCAATCAAATTGTCAATGCAGTTGATGAAGAGATTGATGCAGGTGATACATCACGAAATCACACCAGAGAGAGACTTGATTACTGGGTGTTTGCCACATCTGAACTGACGCTAATTAAAGAGGTGTTTAACGACAGCGGTGGCACTGCAGCTGTTAATGATTTTACTTTAAATGCATCTGGCCCTGAAATTATATCCGGCATTACCGGTGACGCTGCAATTACTACTGCAAGTGTGGCACCCGGTGGATACAGCCTCACAGAGAATGGTCCGCCCAACTATATAGGTACCTGGAGTTGTACAGCGGGAACGCTGGTTGGTGCTTCACTTACATTGAATGCTGGTGAAAAAGCCGTGTGCACGTTAAGAAACGACGATGTTTTTGTGCCACCGCCGGATGCTTTCCTGACTCTTGAAAAGAAAGTTGTTAATGACAGCGGTGGAAACGCTGCCGGTACTGATTTCGAACTGTCCTTTGATGATGGTGCAGGTGTATCCGGCGCTGGTGCAGCGGGTGACGCAGCCATTACAGCAGTAGTTGTTCCTCCAGGCCTCTATAAGCTTAATGAGTTGGCGGTACCCGGCTATGACTTGTTGGAAATTGTTTGCAGCGGATTTGATGCTGATGGCACAGATGGTTTGAAAATAGATGTTGGTGAAAATGTGACTTGTACTTTTGTTAATGATGACAAAGGTGTTGATATCGAAATCGACAAATCGGTCAGTAATACCAGCCCGAACCTGGGCGACGTAGTGACCTTTTCAATTGTAGTTAGAAACAACGGTCCAGATAACGCGACAGACGTTCGTATCGTTGATGTAGTTAAGCCAGGGTTTGGCTATGTGGCTTCTTCTATAGCAGGTGGTGATACCAGAAATGATACCTCGCCTGCTGGAATCGGCCTCGATTGGGGAATAACGAATCTGGCCGCCGGTGCGTCCGTAACATTAACCTTTCAGGCGACAGTTTCTCAACCTTAAGAGGAGTCTTTTTTCCTCGACGTAAAACATGAAGACGAAAATGAATATGAAAAAGATAATCACGGATCTTAGATACTTTTTATTTGAGAAAGAATTTAGCGGCCCCGGTTTAGGTGTTTTGGGGCTAATGTTGATTCCTTTAATTGCTTACCCCCAGACCTTAACCGACTACGAAAATACTGCAACGGTTACCGCTTCTCCGGATCAGTTTGAAACCAATACTGCCAACAATTCCGATACGGTAGCGGTGATTCCGAATGCTGAAATTGTAATTGTCAAAGAGGTTATCAATGATGATGGTGGCTTGCTGACGGTTGCTGATTTTAATATCACCACGAATGCGAGTGCGATTGCGGGGGCTCTGACATTTGATGGAGGTTCCACCTCTGGCGATACTACAACGTACACGTCGAATACATTGCATGTACCACCAGGAGATTACAGCCTGATAGAAGGGGATGTCGTTGGTTATACGCCTGGAACGTGGGAATGTGACGTTGGTACGTTGAATAACGATGTGCACAGTGCAGGTAGTTTATCTCTGACAGCAGGTCAGGTTGCAGAATGTACGATTGTTAATGATGACGTTCAACCGCAACTGACATTAACCAAATTAGTCACCAACGATGATGGTGGCGGTAAGGACGAAAATGACTTCGGTCTTACTGTTGCGCACGGAACTGTAAGTGATCCGGCTACAAGCGGTTTACCGGTATCGGTTCCGGCCAATACCACGATTACGATTAGCGAACTGGTAGATCCCGGGTACACCGCGGGTGCCTGGGAATGTACAGATGCAGGTGGCGCGCCTGTGACATTAACGAATGTCGGTGCTGCTACAGATACGCTTCAATTGCTTCCGGGTGATGAGGTGGAATGTGAGATTGCCAATGACGATATCGGGCCTATGCTTACATTGTCTAAAACTGTTGAAAACGGCCTTGGTGGTACTAATGGTCCGGACGACTTTGGCATGCAGATAGCGGAAGGTACTGAACCGGTTGTGAGTGCTACCAGTGATACGGCTTACCCGGTAGATGCAAATGCACTGATCATTATTTCGGAACAAGCGCAGGTTGATTACTCGGAAGGTACATGGGCGTGTGTAGACGCCAGTGGCATTATGACCGCCGCTGAACTACCTAGTGCCGGTGACTTCGACAACACAGAAGTAACGCTCGCACCCGGTGCTAACGTGACTTGCTCGATCACCAATACTAACCTGGGTATTGATCTGGTAATTGCAAAAGCAGTGAGTGACGCGACGCCGGATATAGGTGACACCATTACCTTTACCCTGACTGTCACTAACGATGGCCCTGATACCGCTACCAATGCAACAGTAACCGACATTGTGCCAGCGGGATTTTCTTATGCGGGCAATATCACCGGCGGTACTTCCTTTGACGACACGGATCCAGCCGGTGCAGGTCTAAGCTGGGCGCTTGCCAGCGTGCCTGTTGGCACACCGATCGTGCTTACTTTTGATGTCACAGTAAACGCTCCTTGATCTTAGGTCGTACCAGACTGCTAATCATGGCCCGGCGGCTTCCGACCGTCGGGCTTGGTTTGTGTTGTGCCCTTTTTATGGGCCCGGCTCAGGCTGCTGTGAATGGTATGACGCCGATTGAGTTTACCAATACTGGCGTGGTGGCATCTTCTGCCATCCAGTTTGAGAATAATCCAGCCAACAATAGTTCTTCAGTAGCTGTTTTGCCGAAAGGGATGGAGATAAGCAAAACTGCGGATACCTCTGCTCTGTCCAGCCCGATTGCAGCAGGTGATGTGATCACCTACACCATTACTGCGCGTAACCTGGGTTTGCTGGGGCTTTCGAATGTCACTGTTGACGACAGCATCATACCGGCAGCCAATATATCTCTGCTTGGTGGTGATGCCAACAACAACAGTATTCTCGATGCGAACGAGATCTGGGAATGGCAGGGCGTCTACACGGTGTCACAGGCTGACATTGATACTAATGGTGGTGGTGACGGAGACATAGACAATACCGTTACCGTCTCAACGAATGAGTTACCATCGCAGACTGAGTCCGTTGAAGTACCGGTTTCTCAGGAGCCATCGTTTGTTGTGGCGAAGATTGTAGATCAGGCTTTGATTGCGGCACCCGCAACACTTAATTATCAAATAACGATTACTAATACCGGTAACCAGACGCTAAGTGCGGTTACTCCGACAGACACACTATCAAATGGCACAGCTGTATCGCTTACAGGCCCTGTCACAGATATTGGGCAGAGTGGCTTGCTCGATCCGGGTGAGGTGTGGGAATACAGCGCAACTTATAATGCGACTCAGGCGGATGTTAATGGGGGCGGCTCTATCACAAACAGCGTTACTGTTGTTACCGATGAAACCGGAACCGATGGTCAGACTGCAAGCGCTGCGACGGAAGTAACTGTTCAACCGCAGTTTGTTGTGAACAAAATTGTAGATGAAACAAGTCTCGCCGCACCAGCAACGCTTAATTACACTATCACTGTTGAAAACACGGGTAATGTGTCGCTTACTGGCGTTACACCTGTTGATACCTTGCCGGACGGGACTGTCGGTACACTGACCGGGCCTGTTGCAGATACGGGTGATGTCGGTGCGCTGGATGTTGCGGAAACCTGGGCTTACAACATTAGCTTTCCGGTCAGTCAGGAAAATATTGATGTTGGTGCCAGCCTGGTCAACACCGTTGAAGTAGTGACTAATGAAACCGGTGCGACACCCGTAGGTGATACCGCTGACACCGATATAGTTCGAACACCTTCGTTTACGGTTGCCAAGACGGTAGATAAGGCGTCGGTATCAACAACCGACCTGCTCAGCTATAGCATGGTGATTGAGAATACCGGCAATGTTTCGCTGACGAATGTTGTGGTTGATGATCAATTATCCAATGGTGCTGTGATCACTCTCACAGGTCCATCCAACGATGGTGGAGTTGCCGGTGTGCTGGATGTCGATGAAAGTTGGCAGTACCTGGCGAATTATAGTGTTACCCAGGCTGATATAGATGCCGGTATTGATATAACGAACACCCTGTCAGTCGATACCGATGAGCTTGATGTTCAAAGCGCCAGTGCAGTTACAACCATCGATGGCACTCCGGATATGGAGGTTAGAAAGCAGGTTGATCTCGCTTCGGTGAATGCTCCCGGTACTCTCAGTTATGTAATCGAGATAATTAATACCGGCAACGTTAGTCTCAGCAATGTTGTACCTGTTGATACACTGCCGGATGGCACATCAGCCACGCTAACCGGTCCGGTTGCAGATATTGGGGTGTTAGGTGCGCTTGATGTTGGTGAGACCTGGCAATACAACACTACTTATACAGTGAGGCAGGCAGAAGTCGATGATGGTCGACCGCTGGACAACACTGTTGTTGTTACCAGCGATGAGACTGGTACTGATCCGTACACCGCAGTTGCGACTACAACGATCAGTTCTATTCCTGCTTTTAACGTCGAAAAGACGGTAGATCAGGTGCAGATATCAACCCCGGGTACACTTTCGTACGACATCATTGTTACGAATACCGGAAACATCACGCTTAATAATGTTGTTATAGATGATACGTTGCCGGACGGCTCTATAGCAGTGTTGACAGGGCCTACCGGAGATATTGGCGTTACCGGTGCGCTTGAGGTTGGAGAAGTATGGACTTACAACACCACTTATGTGGTATCGCAGGAAGAAATCGATGCCGGTATAGCGCTAACTAACAGCGTAACAGTAGGCACTGCTGAAGCGGGTATGTTATCGGACGCTGCGCAAACTGATATCGAACAAAGCCCTGGTATCACAATTGTCAAGGCGGCGGTTGAAACCGGGTATACCGTTGCCGGTGATGTTATCAACTACGCGTTCCTGATAGAAAATACAGGAAATCTGCTGTTAACAAATGTAGTGGTTAGTGACCCGATTGCAGATACCGGTACTGTGCGTTGCCTGCCGCCGGGCCAACCGGTTTCGGCACAGCTTTCCAATGGTCCGTTCACGCTTGCCCCTGCTGATCAGATGAACTGTACTGCACAGCGAACGGTCATACCGTTTGATGTAGCGTCTGTGCAAGTCGACAATCAGGCAACTGTCAGCTCGGAAGACCCGCAAGGTACTGTGGTTGCAGCAGAGAGCAACATAGTTATTGTCCCGCTTGCTGTTGCGCCGCCAGTAGCTACTGACGATAGTTTTAATTCACCGGTGAGCTCAGTGCCGATAACCCTGCCGGGTGGTGCTAACGACCGCGATGTTAATGGCGATAAAAATGCCGCGACTGTCTCCCTTATTGATCTGAACGCGCAAGATACCGACGGCGATGGTGATAACGATTCCTTAGTGGTAGTAGGTGAGGGTAGCTGGGTTGTCGATAACGTCTCAGGCAACGTAACTTTCACACCGCAGTCAGGCTTTACTGCGGATCCAACACCGGTTTCCTACACGGTGAGTGACCTGAGCGGTCTGGTTTCGAATATTGCGGTGTTGAGTGTTAACTATCCTCAAACAGCGCCGGTTGCAGAAGATGATCTCAAGGTTAACCCGCTGGTACCTGCACCATCTAACCCAACGGTCGTCAATGTACTTGCCAACAATGGCAGCGGCGTAGATTCCGATGCAGAAAATGATCTTGATGTCAGTTCCATTACGTTTGTTGATCTCAATGCCACTGACACAGATGGTGACGGAGATGCAGATAACCTGATCGTCGCCGGTGAAGGAAGCTGGCAGATAGATAATTTAAGTGGCGAAGTTGTATTTACCCCGGAGACAGATTTTTTCTCAGACCCAACTCCGGTTAACTACACCATTGCAGATACCAATGGCCTGGTGTCGAACGAAGCAACTATTACGGTTGACTATCCGCAGTCTGCACCGTTGGCGGTTAATGATGAAAAGCTGAATCAGCCACTATCACAACCCGTGACGGTAGCAGTTGTTGCGAACGATTCTGATCCGGAAGGCAATCTGGATCCAACTACTGTGATGTTGATTGATCCCGCTACCGGTGCGCCGGTTACTGTGTTGCCTGCTGCCGGAGAAGGTATATGGCGAGTTGATCCGGTAACCGGTGAGGTCACATTTACACCGGACCCGGGATTTCTCTCTAATCCGGCACCGGTGGAGTATTTTCTATCTGATACCACCGAGATAACATCGAATCCTGCAACAATTACCATTACCTTCGAAACACCGGCGAAAATTGCCGGTACAGTTTGGCTTGATGCCGACAGAGACGGGCAGATCGGTGACGATGAGCAACGTAAGTCTGGCTGGACGCTAAGACTGCTTGATGCCAGTGGCAATGTTGTTGCCACTACGGTTACGGATACAGATGGTAGCTACTTGTTTGAAGGTCTGGTTCCGGCTGAATACACCGTCGAATTCTTTAATGAAAATGGCGTTTTCATTGACAGTGAGCAAACGCAGGGGCCGATAGTCTCGGGTGAGATCATCCTGTTACCCCTTCCGGTAGATCCGAGTGGGGTGGTTTACGACAGTATTGCACGGGTGCCGGTAGGCGGTGTGGTGCTTAACCTGGTCAATGCATCGGGTGCGTTGGTTGATGAGCTTTGTTTGCGTGAAATGCAGCAAGGCCAGATCACAACGGCAGATGGCTTGTATGCGTTTGACGTATTGCCAGGTGCAGATGCCAGCTGTGGCACAACGGAAGTATATCGAATTGAAATTGCATCGGTTCCTGATGCGTTTCGTCCAAATTTCTCTTCGATCATTCGGCAGGAAGGCGCCGGCAGTTGCGGCAGCCCTGAAATAGGTTGTGCTGTCTCTGGTGCCTTCGATTCCGATCCCGTTGAATCACTCTGCACCGTCGATACAATAAGCGCTACCAGCGCGTGTGAGGTTCAACCGCAGCCAGATGCACCGCAAGGCGCCGAGAGTACCCGTTACTTCGTAGAGTTCGAGATTTCTTCTGGTGATCAGAATGTGATCTTCAATCACATACCTATTGATGCCAGAGCGAATGATGCTGAGATTTTACTTTCTAAAATTGCAGATGTCAGAGAGTCAGCAATTGGTTCACTGATTCGCTACACAGTGATTGCTGAAAACCTCAAGCAGGTACCGGCTGTTGAAGTAGAAATTGTAGATACGCCCCCAGCGGGATTTATCTATGAGCAAAGTAGCGTACTGCTTACACGTCGAGGTCCGGATGGTGCACTGAATACAGCTGATGACGTTACCACTGAACTTGCCAGTGTGCTGACTGGCAATCTTACTTTTGCAGAGATTGACTTTGCTGCAGAGGAATCGGTTCAGATCACATACGTAATGAAGGTTGGTACCGGTGTAATCAATGGCCGTTATGAAAATAGCGTTAGTGCTGGTGGTCCGAATGGTGAGGCCAGTAATACGGCAGTAGCGGGTGTTGAAATTATTTCTGATCCGGTACTGGGTCAGGCCACCTTGATTGGTAAAGTGTTTGTTGATCGTGATCGTGACGGGATTCAGGATGCTGCAAACATCAATGAATTGCTATTAAGCAGCACCTACTACGGCACTATCGCGTTGCCGGGTTTGCCGCCTCGTGACAGCGTTGAAGATGATCCAAAACGCAGTGCGATTACCATCAATATGCCGCGCACCTCGGATAACAGGATCAGAATATCAACCCGTGAAGGGACGCGGATTGACGTTGATCAGAATGGCACCATTACAGAGGCGCACATTGGTGCACGTGCACGAGGCACTAATGCACAGGATCTTAAAGTTTGCACGCGCCACACCACAGGCATACCGACGCTCGCAGATGGCAGTCTGGGCAATGTCCCGGTTGATGTCGTTGAAATTGTACTGAGCAATATCGGTATTAGTGAGCCCGGTATTCCAGGAGCGAGACTGGCAACTGTAAGTGGTCTGTTAATAGAGACCGATACCTACGGCAGGTACAGCATCCCCGACGTGGATGTAGGCAGTATTGGCATAGGTAAGAACTACATCTTAAAAGTAGATCCGTCTTCTCTTGCAGATGGAGCGAGGTTTACCACTGAAAATCCTTATGTATTGCGGCTGGATAACAGTGCGCTGAATAAAATGAATTTTGGCGTACTACTGCCAGAGCAGGAAGATAAATACTCGACTGCTTGTGAGCCGCAGTTAGCGACCGCTTATAAGACTGTAGAAGTGAGTCTTGGTTCAGTGTTCTTTGATACTGATGATGCATCAATTCGTGAGGATCAGCGCGGTATCGTTGCCGATATCATTAACGCGCTGCGTGACTATGGTGGTGGAGAAATCACAATAGCTGCAAACACAGATAGTCGTAAACCTTATCAATACAATATTGAGCTTGCCGAGCGCCGGGCTAAAACCATACGTAATGTCATTCGCCGTGCGCTCGGTGATGAGTTGATGTCCGGTGTAAACGTCGAAGTCGATCCTGCTGCATATCAGGAGGCTGAACGATGAAAAAGAATTTGTTGAGCTGGTCTATATCTCTGGTATTGGTAGGTGCGGTAGCCGGGCAGGTACCTGAGACGGCAATGCAAGTGGAAGAAGCTCCGGCCCCCTACACTCTGAAAATTATTACGAAAGGTGAGGGTGTGCCCCAGGCGGATAACGATACACCTGAGGGCTTGCAACAGAATCGAAGAGTGGACGTCACGCTTAAAACCAAAGTGCCGGTAAAAGTACCGGATGTTCCGGCACCTGTCGCGGCCGCTGCAAAGCCCGTGGCTGTATTGCGCGATGGCGAACAGTTTGTCAGTTCGAATAGAACTGAGCGCAGAGGTGGAACCTTCTGGGTGTCCGAAGACCCGACTTCGTTTAACAAATTGCTCGGTATAAAAGTGCCGGCCAAAGTAAATCTTGGCGCTGATGAGTCGCTTGAAAATCCCGTACAGTTTTTAATTGACACGAACTACGGAAAATTTATCGATCGATGGCAGATACTGATATTCGCTGAAGGCAGCGCTATAGATGATGAGCCACTCTACAGTACTGAGGGTGCTCTCACAGGAAGTACAACGCTGGTCGAATGGAATGGCGAATTTTTCTCCGGACGGCGGCTGCGTGCGGGTGATAAATATAATGTCGCAGTGCGGGTCTATGATAAAGAAGGAAACTACGATCAGATTGCCGCCAGTGATTTGGAGATTGTCTCTGAGGTTCAGCAACGGATTGCGGACAGCACTATTGATCTGGCAGAAAATCCTGCAATTAAAAATCTGCAAAAAGACCTCGAAGGTATTAGTCAGGAATTTGTCCGACAGTCTATTTCAGTAGCCGGCAGCACCGTTGTGCTTCGGGGTACTGATCTGGATGAGGTGCAAACTGTTGAAGTCAACGGCGAGCGGATAGCTGTTGCCAATGGCGACAGCTTTGCGATCGAATATATATTGCCGCCGGGGGATCACGAGTTTAACGTGAGTTCTGTGCACAAGTCAGGTGAAGAGAATACGCGAAGGCTGGACGTTGAAGTGAAACCCGGTCACTTTTTTATAGTGGGACTTGCTGATCTGACTGTTGGTGAAAATTCAATCAGTGGCAGTGTTGAGCCGTTGGCGGTGGATGATGAACACTTTGGTGGAGACATTTTTGTTGATGGTCGGCTGGCTTTCTATCTGAAAGGTAAAGTAAAAGGCAAGTATCTGATCACAGCACAGATGGATACCGGTACAGAGGATGTATCCGGGTTGTTTGATGATTTCGTTCGCACCGATGAGCGTAGCTTATTCAGAAGGATAGAACCGGATCAGTATTACTTGGTATACGGTGACGATGCGACAGTTACCCAGGATACCGATAGTAAAGGGAAAATCTACCTGCGCGTTGACTGGGATAAATCCCATGCGTTGTGGGGCAATTTTAATACTGCATTTAGCGGCACCGAGTACGCACCATTCAACCGAAGTTTATACGGTGGTCAAATTACCCATAGCAGCCTGGCTACGACCTCTCTGGGTGATAATAAAACTGAAATATCAGTTTTTGTATCTGAGTCTCAAAGTGCATTCCGGCACAATGAGTTTTCAGGTACGGGTGGCAGTCTGTACTACCTGCGAGACCAGGATATTGTTTTAGGCACTGAGAAAGTATGGGTGGAGGTCAGACGCGACAACAGCGAGCAAGTCATACAGAGAATTGTGCTTGAGCCTGGCCGTGACTATGAGATCGATGAGTTCCAGGGTCGTATTATTCTTACTCGTCCGTTGTTGAGTGTTTCCTCTGAATTTGGTCCGTCGATTATTCGCGATGAACCACAAGCAGGCGACAAAACATTCCTGGTGGTTGATTATGAATACGTACCAACGGACTTTGTCAGTGGTGATGCAAGCGTGGGTGCGCGCGGAAAGCGCTGGATAAATAATCATGTCGCAATTGGCGGTACCTTTGCTCATGAAAATCGTGACACCGATGACTATCAGGTCAAAGCGTTTGACGTTACCCTGAAAAAGACAGACAGATCCTTTCTCAGGTTTGAAGCTGCGCAAAGCGAATCCAGCCAGACGTCCGGGAGTTTTGAATCTGATGACGGCGGACTGACGTTTACGCCCTTTAGTAGTAACACAGGGCCTGCATCCGGCGCAGCTGTCGGTTTAGAAGCCACTCTTGCTGCCAATGATTTCGTCAACATCGAGACGCCGGTGACTGTTGATGCCTGGGCGAAATACAGAGAAGACGGGTTCTCCACCTCAAGCCTTGACACCGACACAGATGTAACCGATACGGGCGTTGAAGTAGTTGCTGAGCTTAGCGATGTGCTTAGTATATCGGGCCGAGCCACTCGCCTTGAGAAAGAATCCCAAAGCAGAGACTCTATGTTTGCAGTGCAGGGAGATTATGAATTTTCCAACAGGATGTCGCTGAGCGCTGAGCTACGCCGGATAAACGATGAAGATCTTGCTTCTGGTACCAGTGAGTCGGCGACCCTTGCTGCCGGTAAAGTATCTGTTCAGCTGAGTGATTCACTGGATGTATATGGTATTGCGCAGGGCGCTATTGATCGCAGTGGTAATTATCAAAGCAATACGCAATTGGTTGTTGGTGCGAATGCCAGAATTGATGATCGCCTGAGCGTTAGTGGTGAACTGAGCTCCGGCGACCGTGGTACTAACTTGTTGCTGGGTGCGGTGCATCATCTGAGTGATACTTACAGTATTTATAGTAATGTAAACTTGCTAAATGACCGCAGCGATTCCCTGGAACGTACTTTGACACTTGGGCAACGTAAAACTGTATCCGACAAGGTAAAGGTATATACAGAGCACCAATTCAATACTGAAGATGCCAGAAGGGGTGTGACCAACACAATCGGGTTAACGAATACGTTTAATCGTTATGCGACAGGTACATTGTCTTTTCAGTCTTCACGCATAGAAGATGAATCCAGTGTTGATATAGAGCGTGACACAGTAACCGCTGGTTTCGGGTTCAGGAAAGAGAAAAGTTTTTTTACCAGCAAGCTTGAATTTAGAAAAGACAGATCAGAGGACGTCGATACAGATCAATGGGTGACCGTAAATAATGTAGAGTACCGCCACTCCCCGTCTTTGAGAGTGCAGGGGCGCTTCAATCATTCCTCAACCGAAGACAATAGTGCTAACGATGATGCTGAATTCACCGAGGCGGGTCTTGGCTTTGCGTACCGTCCTGTTGCAAATGACCGGTTCAATTATTTGGGCAGGTACACCTATCTGCGTGACCTTCCACCGTTATCACAAAGTGGTGAGACTGAAAAACGTTCTGCGATCATAAGTATGGAAGGACTCTATGAGCTGGGCAAGCGCTGGACAGTTGGCGGCAAGCTGGCACACCGGGATGGTAAAACCCGCATTGATCGCGAGACGGGCGATTTTGTTGGAAACGATGCAAGCCTTGCGGCGATCCGTCTACGTTATAAGGCGTACTTCGGTGTTGATGGTCTGGCGTCCTACCATTGGCTGAACTCGGATTCAACAGACAGTGTCCGACAGGGCGCATTGCTGTCTCTCGGCTACAATGTTGTCAATAATCTGCAGTTCTCGGTCGGATACAACTTCACATCATTCGACGATAATCTTGCCAATGATGACTATGACGTTGGTGGATGGTTTTTCAATCTGGTTGGTAAATACTGATCTGATTGTTGTATTTCTATATAGCGATTTCTGTATGGCTTTAGAATTATATCCGCATGTGGTATTGAAGATGTAGCGATAGCACCACTGTAGCTCTCTGTTGTTGTGCTCTCTGTCAATCGCTACAGCAGAGGCTGGTCAGTATCTTACGAAAGATCGGTATGGTTTAGTTTGTGAATATGTCGTTGAATTGTTTCTATCTGATGCTCTGCTTCGGCGTAAATTAGTGCTTCTGTATAGCCGTGCTTGGCGGAATCTATATCTCCAGCGATTTCGAAGACTTTTCCCATTGCGCAATGAAGTAAATAATACTCGTTGAAATTCTCGTTTCGCAGCTCACTAAGTATCTCTATTGCTGTCTTGCAGTCACCATCGAACGCAATGGCTATTGCCTGGTTAAGGCGATAGATCGGTGAGTTTTGTATAGCGATAAGCTGATCATAAAGTGCAATGATCAGCTTCCAGTTTGTCTCATCAATGTGTTTGGCGCTCACATGCTGTAATGCTAAATAAGCCTCCAGGTGGTAGCGACTGCAGGGGATCGCTGCCCTTTGCAGCCAGATCATACTTTGTTGAATGAGTTTTTCATCCCATTTATCTCTGTCCTGTTCGTCCAGCATTAGCACAAGTCCGTCTGCGTCGAATCTGGCCTCAAGACGCGTGGAGTGCAGCAACATCAATGCGAGCAGCGCGTAGCTTGTGGGAGTTGCAATAGAATGGTTCGACAACAAGTGGCACTGATAGGTTGCTTCTTCACAAATATCGTCGCGTATCGGTGTGGCACCGACAGAGGTACTGTAGCCTTCGTTAAACATTAGGTAGAGCACGTCATGAATGGCATCCAAGCGACTGCCCAATTCATTTACCGGTGGCGGCTGGACTTCTATTTGAAGCGTATTTAGTTTTGCTCTGGCTCGTTGCAGTCTCTTTTTGACTGTCTCCGGTTTCATTAACAGGCCATGGGCAATCTCGTTAACACTGAATCCACACAGTGTTTTTAGGCTTAGGGCGATTTGTGATTGTCGATCCAGTGCCGGGTGACAGCATACGAACATCATCTGTAAAAGGCTATCTGGCAACCCTTCATTTATAGTCTGGTCGTCGATAGAGTTAATTTCAGAGTCCGACTGCAGCAGAAGCTGAAGTTCATCTGCTGTTTTATTACGCTTAAGCACATCAATAGTTCGATTACGCGCGACACGGTTGATCCAGGCTGATGAACAGTCAGGTGTTCCACGACGAGGCCAGTGCTGCATTGCGCTCAATAACGCGCTCTGTACGGAGTCTTCTATATTTGCAAGATATTGAAGACCAGACTGGCGGCAAAGCACAGAAACGCACCTGGCATACTCGTGCCGAAAATAGTGATCAACCAACTGATAGCTGGCAGATTGATTACCGTCAGTTTGGTCCATGAGTGCTACGCGCTAACTTCGGCCAGCTGTCTGACTTCTACACATCCTCCTCCATTGAATATGGGGCAGTTTTTGGTATACGCAGTGGCGGCTTGCAAGCTATCTGCTTCCACAACGGTGTATCCATTGACCAGTTCCTTGCTTTCCGCAAAAGGACCGTCAGTGACAACATCATTGTTGCGGACTACTTTGCCAGCGGGTTGTAATGCATCACCGGCGTCTACCATCCATCCCTGTTCATGCCTTCATCAATCCAGGCCATCCACTTTCCCATGATTTCCTGCATTTGTTCCGGGGATGGTTCTTCTTTCCAGGGCTCTGCGCGATAGATGAACATAAACTTAGCCATTATTTTCTCCGTAAAATGAAAGTTATTCAGGGTTGAACCCCAAAAGTCAAGGATGCCGAATATCGGTCCTCAGTTTAATGACGTTTGGAACCCGGGGTTGGGGACATTTCGTTTGACATCTTTTCAACACCTGACAGCTAACCTGGAATATTCAGAGCCAGGCCCGACATAGTGCACCTGCGATGTTCTTCGGAGGACTAACAAATAGTAGTTGGGAGCAGCTGAAGAAATATTATGTGGCCTGAAAAATTAAATGGGTGTAGAAAGCAGAAAAAATCAACAAGGCGTGTGGCCGGGTTGTATTCGGGCAGCGCGAAAATATGCTGCACAACCGATTAAGTATATGAAAGAATGCAAGAGGTATCTAAAATCTTGTCCGGGGGTTTCCGTTGCTTAAATTCGGTATTGTATCTACAGCAAATATTGGTGTGTCTCACGTCATTCCAGCCATTCAGAATTCCTCTAATTGCGTGGTTGCCGCAATAGCTTCCAGGGATGAGAAAAGAGCGCGTAAGGTAGCGCGTCAGTTTGATGTGCCAATCACCTTCGGCTCGTACGAAGAATTGCTGGCCTCGGATGAAATTGATGCGGTGTACATCCCGTTGCCGACTTCGCAGCATGTCGAGTGGACTATAAAGGCTGCAGCTGCCGGTAAGCATGTGTTGTGCGAAAAGCCGATTGCTTTGACTGCGGCTGAAATCAAGTCGCTTATAAAAGCCCGAGACAAGCATGGTGTTATTGTTTCTGAAGCATTTATGGTGACCTACCATCCGCAATGGCTGAAGGTCAGGGATTTGATCAGCAAAGGCTCTATTGGCAAGCTGCGCCATGTGCAGGCATCTTTTGCTTATCATAATCTCGACGCCGGTAATATGCGAAACCAGGTGGAGCTTGGTGGCGGTGTTATCCCTGACATTGCGGTCTATCCTGTTGTTGCTACCCGGTTTGCGACTGGTGCAGAGCCTGCCCGGCTGCATTCAACGGTTGTATTTGATCCAAAATTTAAAACCGATTGTTATGCAACGATACACGCACAATTTGAGGATTTTGATCTGAGTTTTTACGTATCAACCCAAATGGCTTTGCGACAGACTATTGCTTTTCATGGCGACAAAGGCTTTATTGAATTGACAGCTCCGTTTAATTCAAACCTTTACGCTGGTGATGAATTGCGTTTGCACAATCAGGATCACTCTGAAGTCCGGTGTTTCAGTTATACCGGGGTAGATCAGTACCAGTGTCAGGTGGAGGCGTTTGCCCGTGCTTGTGCCGGTAAAAAGCAGTCGCTGTTTTCACTTGAAGACTCGTATGCCAATCAACGAGTGATAGATGCCATCTATAAATCGTCGAAAAAATCTGCCTGGGCTAAAGTCTGACGTTTAGGCAAGTTCATTGAGTCAAATCGGTCAATTTACTGACTTTTCGTTTTATTTGAGATGTCGTTGGTGTGGTGTGCGGTGAATTCCGTGGAATAGTTCTTGAAGCGTGAGTGGTCCACTCCAGCTGAGTTTGCCTGCCGCTACCCCCCCCCATGGAACTACTTGTTCTGCTGATTAATCTTGCCGGTGCCTCAGTGTTATTGCTGTGGGCTGTCCGCATGGTCCGTACCGGAGTTGAGAAGATCAACGGTGGCGTCATGCGGCGCATGGTTCGCCGTGCTACCAGTGGCAGAGTACGCGCTGCAGCGATCGGCGGGCTGGTTGCGATGTTGTTGCAAAGCTCTACGGCGGTAGCTTTACTGTCTGCAAATTTTGCCAGTGCAGGTGTTATATCTGTAACGCAGGGATTGTCACTACTGCTGGGGGCTGATCTGGGATCAGCTATCGTTGTGCAGGTACTGTCCTTTAATCTCGACTGGCTGATGCCTTTGTTGTTGCTAATAGGCGGATCTCTGTATTTGAGTGGCAAGCGTCGAGTGGTCTATCAGGCTGGTCGGATTGTTTTGGGCATTGCGTTGGTGCTACTTTCATTAAGATTGATGACAGAAGCAACGGCACCGTTGCGTGAAAGCGAATTCCTGCCATTGGTCGTATCTTATTTGCACAAAGATATGATTACGTCTTTTTTGTTCGGCTTACTACTTACCTGGCTGCTGCATTCGAGTGTTGCGTCTGTGTTACTGGTAGCCTTGCTTGTTACTCAGGGTGTATTGCCATTAACAGTTGGCGTGGCATTCATGCTTGGCAGTAATCTTGGTTCGGGCTTGATTGCGGTCGGGCTTGCACGCAAACAGGACGCGGCGGGGCGCCGTGTGCCTATGGCAAATTTATTGTGCCGTGCATGTGGTGCTGTTGGTGCCCTAATGCTGCTGCGCTTGTATGAGTTGCCGCCATCCGTGTTGAACAGCAGTAATCCCGGTGCTCTGATTGTAGCTGGCCACGTGCTGTTTAATTTTATATTACTACTGGTTTTTCTGCCGCTGGCAAGCATGATGGAATATCTAACAGTTAAGCTGGTAGCAGAGCCCGTCACAGCAGCTGACAGTGAATATAGTTTTAACCGCAATAGTGTGCTGGACAGAAGCGTGCTGCATCTGCCACGTCTGGCGCTTGCCAGTGCAACACGTGAGTTGTTGCGTATGAGTGACATTGTCGAACTAATGCTGCGACCGGTTATGGATTATTATGGCGATTATGATTCGCAAAAAGCGCGTGGCCTGCGTGATCTTGATATTGAAGTTAACAAAGCCCACTCATCCATAAAGCTCTACCTGGCAGAGCTTAGTGACGGAGATATGAGTCATGAAGACATCAATCATAGTGTCGAGCTCTCCAATTTTGCCATCAGCCTTGAGGCTGCGGGTGACATCGTCAGCAAGAGCATGCTGGAACTGGCCAGTCGTAAACACCATGAAAAACTTGAGTTCTCTGAAGCGGGACGCGATGAACTCTTAAAGCTGCATGAGCAGGTTCTTACTAATATGCAGCTTGCACTAAATGTTCTGGTGTCGGGAGACAGAATTTCTGCCAGGCAGCTGGTTGAAGAGAAAGAAAGGCTTCGTGAGCAGGAAAGAAAAAGCAACGTTCGGCACCTGAGGCGTTTGCGTGCTGGTGCGGTGGACAGTATTGAGAGCAGTAGTATTCACCTTGATACGGCTCGAGCCCTGCGGCAAATTAATTCTCTGTTTGCATCGATTGCATATCCTATTCTCAGTCAGACCGGTGATTTACTGAATAGCCGTCTGGCCGATGCTCAGAAATAGCACCATGTTATTGTTGTCTGATCTCATCCGTTATTGTCTGAATCTAGTCACGATAAGAACTATCGTTTTTATCCAGTATGTCTTTGAGTTGTTCAAAGTGTGCAAATGCAGAGTCTGAATAGCGTTCCCAGCATTGCGCAGTCTCCTCCGCCAGATCATCATCCATAATACTTAACGGTTGGCCGGTGGAGTAAGCCAGAACCATGGTTTTTGCCGCTCGTTCAAGATAGTACAAATGCTCGAATGCCTCGGCTACGGTTTCACCGACTACCGAGACCCCATGATTACCCATCATCATGATTGAATAATTACCCAGCGCTCCCGCAATGCGCCTGCCTTCGTCTTCGTCATCTGCAATGCCGCCAAAGTTGAGGTCGATAGCAATTCGGTTGTGGAATCGTGCAGTGTTTTGATCGATCGCTTTTATTGAGGGATCTTTAAGTCCTGCCAGTGCAGTTGCGTATGGCGGGTGACAATGCAGCAGTACTCGTGCATGCGGGACTGCGGCGTGAATTGCACCATGAATACACCAGGCTGATGGCTCCGGCGCGTCCGGTCGGTTCATGGTGTCTTTATCATCTGCGTTTACACACAGTAACTCGCTGGCTTTTACAGTGGCAAAGTGCTTCCACTTTGGATTCAACAGGAAAGTTTTGCCGTCATCGGAGACGGCGGCACTAAAGTGATTGGCAACGGACTCGTGCCAGTCGAAATGCACTGCGAGCCGGAATGCAGCAGCAAGATCGACGCGTAGCCGCCACTCTTCTGTAGAAAAACTGGTTGATGCTGCTGTATTTTGTTCCGCGCCCATTAGTCTGACTCAATCTTTAATTGGGGGAGTTGCAGTTCTCTGCAACGACCGGTGAATGATGAACTGGTCCAGCGTAGGATAACATCGAGCCTGCATCAACAAGCCGTTTACCTGCTTGCGTCATGGTTAGTTTAACCCGCATTCACCATTTCGCTTTGCTACAGTATTGTTCAAATTTGGAGAAAATATTATGACCGTGCAGATTGATCTGAGACCGGTGTCCGCCAACGATCAGCAGCGCTGGCGAGAGCTGATGGTGGCTTATGCAGATTTTTATAAAGTTGAAATAAACGAGGAAGGTCTGGCTAACACCTGGGGGTGGATAGAAGATGAAAATGAAAATTTCTGGTGTACGCTTGCATTAGATAGTGCAGGTCGGGTAATCGGCTTTACTCAATACCAGTTAATGCATCGATCACTATCGGGATCCCTGGTGTGCTACTTGAGTGATCTATATGTTGAGCCTGATGTCCGTGGCTCCGGTACAGGGCGTGCGTTGATAGATCATGTTTTTGAGTTTGCACGAAGCAACAATATTTCGAACGTGCGCTGGCTGACTCAGGACTTCAATGCAACAGCAAGAAAGCTATACGATACCTATGGTGAGAAATCTGACTTTATATTATATAGCTATCCGGTATGAGCGACAGAAGATCTTCTAGCTTGCAGCTGCCAGTAGTGATGCATTGCCACCGGCGGCAGTCGTGTCTATACAGAGTGATTTCTCATCAACCAGCGGACTGATGTCAAAAAGGGAAGTTGCAAGAGTTACGATCGGTCCGTTGCGGTTTGCCAGTATTTTCCGCATCGGTTTTATAACCTGTGGCAGGTTGATTGTGGCTACAGTATTCAGTTGTGAGTTCGCAAGCACCTCTGCGAGTTCCGTTGAATCTGCGGCAGCATCGATTCCCTGCAATGTGCCGATGCTGCACTCCTGCAGCCAGGCGGCAATTATATCGCTGTACTTATCTGCCCCTCTGTCAGCAGCCATAATAACGGCATTGCCCAGCGCCAGGCATTGAACTGTCTGTGCGAGCCAGTGAGCATCGTTACCACCGTTGACACATAGCACAGTACCCGCCGGTTCCATGCTAAGGCGATTGCTTTCACCGGTGGGTCCGGGCAAATCTATCGTATTGTGAAAGTGTGCTTCGGCAAGTTCTATAGCGTTGGTGATTTCTTCACTGCAAAATTGCAGTTGTTCCGGCAGATTAACAAGCAGTGATTTAATTTGTGGAATCAATGGCTCAACTGTTTGTGGCGTTTGTAGCGTAACTTGCCCCGTTTGACTATTTTCCGGTTGTGCTGTTTCGTTCTGAACACAGGCGTCCGCAGTATCACTTTCTTTTAAAAATCTAAGTAAATAGTGTGGCCCGCCGGCTTTTGGTCCGGTGCCGGAGAGTTTTTTACCGCCGAACGGTTGTGATTCAACAATTGCCCCGATCTGGTTGCGGTTGATATAAATATTGCCTGCTTCAATTGCAGTCACTGCATCCTGTACCCGTTCATCGACGCGGGTGTGCAAACCGAAGGTTAATCCAAAGCCGCTGACGTTAATGTCTTCTATA
>CAZYRP010000082.1:0-21334 GCA_964649465.1 uncultured Granulosicoccaceae bacterium
CGGTGCTTCACCATGACGGACAAGATGTTGCCGCCGCTATTCAAACCATTCGCGAAATCGGTGATAAAGAACTGCTCGACACTGCTATCAGTGACGCATTTCCAGGTGCCAGCCTCGATGTATCGCAATCAGCCGAAGGCTTGTTTACGTTGCAATTTTCCCAAACCGGTTTACTCAGATCTCTATCAGGTGCAGAACTCTCTGATGGTACGTTGCGCTATCTGCTGTTAGCAGCCGCCCTGTTAACACCTCGTCCACCGCCGCTCATTGTTTTGAATGAACCGGAAACCAGCCTGCACCCCGATCTGCTGCCATCACTCGCACGTCTTATCCTGGCTGTGTCAAAACACACGCAGGTTTGCGTTGTATCCCACGCATCACGACTGATTGCAGCTTTGGAGGAGGATCACAACTGCCACCCGATACGGCTGGAGAAAAATCTCGGCCAGACAGAAATATCGGGCCTTGGAATGCTCGATGAACCCTTGTGGAAATGGCCCTGAACTCCCGGCGCCCGCTGTTAACAAAAGATAACTGCTAAACTACAACTTCAGACCGCACCCACGAAGATCAGCCATGAGCCAGGCAATAGAAATAGTCGAAGTCTCACCACGCGACGGCATTCAAAACGAAAAGAAAATTTGGTCTACCTCCGCCAAAGTAGAGCTCATAAAGCACGCGATTGATGCAGGCGCACCACGGATTGAAGTTACCAGCTTCGTAAATCCTAAACTGGTGCCACAAATGGCAGACGCAGATGACGTCGCTGCTATGCTCCCGCGAGACAACAACACAAGCTATATCGGCCTCGCTTTAAATAAACGCGGTTACCAGCGGGTAGCCGACGCAGAACTGCACGAAGCCAACATTGTGGTCACCGCCAGCGATACTTTCGGCCAACGCAATCAGGGCACGGATACAGATGGCACGCTGCGCAACTACAGCGAAATTATGAAACATGCACACACCACTGGCAAAACAAAGACCGGCGTCTGCATAACCACCGCATTCGGCTGTCCGTTTGACGGTGAAGTACCGCTATCCCGCTTGCTAGATGTGGTAAGTCGCTGCGCGGAAGCCGAACCATTTGAAATTGGCATAGCCGATACCATCGGTGTCGCTACACCCGCTGATGTGACTGAGCGCGTCGATGCCATCAAGCAACTTCTGCCTGATATGCCACTGCGACTTCACTTTCACGATACCCGCAATACCGGCATCGCCAACGCATGGGCTGCGGTTCAGGCAGGCGCCAGCACACTGGATTCAAGCTTCGGCGGCACCGGCGGCTGCCCGTTTGCACCCAACGCGACGGGTAATATCAGTACCGAAGATCTACTGTATATGTTGCACCGTTCAGGGGTAGAAACCGGTATGTCCCTCGAGCGTGCAATAGACGCCGCAGAATGGATACAACAGGAGCTGGGTAAACCCGTACCGGGCATGGTCATGAAAGCCGGAATATTTCCCGCAAACGACTAAAATAAAGAGCTGCCAGCAACTAAAATAAAGTTATTCACCTGTCTCAACGCTGTCAGCGCAATGACAAAAAGCGTGGTTACAGACTTGGCAATTCGCTGACGCAAGAAACAGTATTTGTTAGCTTCACACTCGCATTTTTTACAGATTTACGGAAACCATCCATCAATGATTAAAGCCATTCAAGACTCTTCACCCGGAGTTTTACTCACTCGAATTTTAATCGCTGCCATCGTTGTATTTGGCACCTACAACCCGACAGGAAAATCTGTCTATCACTGGGTAATGGCCCAGCCGGACAAAGGCGATGCCTGGGTAGTGCTCGCCGTAATTGTTGTAGCGCTGCTGCACATCGCACTGCTGATTGCAGCCTGGAAGGCACTGGGTTTCGTCGGAACTCTGATTGTGCTGATCTTGTTTGGCGCGCTTGTCTACCTGTCGTTTCAAGAGGGCTGGGTCGGTGCCGGAAGCGGCTCGTCGATTCAGTGGCTGGCCTTAATCCTGTACAGCATATTTCTTGGTATCGGGCTGGCAGGCGCTATTCTGTGGCGCAGAGCAACCGGTCAGGTGGTTGTTGACGACACTGACGACGTCTGACACTCTCACTGCTCCGGCAAATCCACCAGTAAATCAGGCCAACACCTGAGGCCAGTAACTCAGAAAAGGGCAGCTCGCGAGCTGCCCTTTTGCTTTGGGCTTCAAATTAGTGCCTATCCAGAAACAGGGGCGCAGGATACGCCATAGTGCCTGCATCCGGACAGGCACTAATTATTGAGCTCTCTCTAAAAATAGCACCGCATAAATGAAATCGCTCTTTGGCAACGCCTACGTACTTCTTACCCTGACCACTTTTCTATGGGGCGGTAATTCGGTAGCAGGGAAACTGGCAAGCCACGACTGGCAGCCTTTTACCATCACTTCCGTGCGCTGGTTACTGACGGCAATCATACTGCTGCCGTTTGCCTGGAAACATCTCAAGCAGGATTCAGCTGCCCTTAAAGCACACTGGCCGGTATTGGTTTCACTGGGTGCTTTCGGCATGGCTCTATTTAATTTGCTGATGTATCTGGCACTCAATCACACCACCGCTATCAACGTCAGCATTGAACAAGCCTCAATGCCAATAATGATTATGCTGGCGAACTTTTTCCTGTTTTCACAGCGTACCAGCGCCCTGCAAATTGTCGGGCTTACCTGTTCGATCATCGGTGTATTGATAACTACAACCGGTGGCAAGCCGTGGTTGTTTTTCACCGAAGGACTCAACTATGGAGATGCCATTATGATGCTCGCGTGCGTCTTCTACGCGGCCTATACCATTGGCTTAAGATGGCGCCCGAACATTCACTGGTTAACATTTATGTGGATGATCTCAATTAGCGCTTTTGCAATGACCATCCCCTTTTGCTTATGGGAGTGGCAACAACAACCTTTCACCATGCCTCCACTCAAAGGATGGGCGGTGATGATCTACATCATTCTTTTCCCAACGCTGGTTGCACAGATATTTTACGCCCGCGGTGTAGAGCTAATCGGTGGTAATCGCGCCGGCCAGTTCATTAACCTGGTACCTATTTTTGGACCCTTATTAGCGGTTGCGATACTCGGTGAAACATTCCACTGGTTCCACCTTGCTGGCCTTATAATGGTTATCGGCGGCATCCTGCTGGCGGAACGCTTTGCCGTCACAGAAAGCTGATCCAATGAAGGCTGACCCATACCTAAACTGACCCGGACTAAAACTCACCAGGGCTTAAGTCAACCAGAGCTCATGCTAACCAGAGCTCTAGATAATCAGAGCTCTAGATAATCAGAGCTCAGGGCTTTGACTCAACACTTAAGCTTGCAACCCGTAAAAACTGTTTAAGATATTCTGGCGGCTAAAACGTCTGCAGTACTTACAACCTCGCAAAATTCACCATCCAGGCTGATCAGGTTTACCGTGTGTATTTGCTCAGCGGTATATGCTTCACCACTGGCACTGGTTCTGCCGAAAGTTGCAGTGGCATCTGAAACCAGTGCCGCGCTAAACCCGAGATTACCTGCCATACGTGTTGTTGTTGATACGCAATGATCAGTAGTCAGCCCGACAATCACAAGACAGGAAGAACCATTATCTTGCAGGTACTTTTCCAAACCCGTACCAATAAACGCACTGTTTACCGTTTTCTCAAATACCTGCTCCTTTCCCTGCGGCATACTCTCCGGCTTAAATTCGTTACCAGGCTGCCCGGGCCGCAATGGAGACTCGGCGTTCGTTGAGTTATGTTTTATATGAACAATATCACCGTCAGCGGCACGCCATGCTTTGAGTAACGCGGCAATATTTTCTTCAGCATCAGGATTATTGCGAGGGCTCTCAAAAAGATCATCAATACCTGCCTGTACATCAACCACTAATAATGTGGCAGCATTAAAATCTATCATTTAAGAGCCCCGTCCTTCCCGACAATTCGGAACATCATCAGGTGGATCATACCAACCCACCTTGTAGTCGGTATAAATATGCGTATCAATTTTAACAGGCAACTCTTCATCAAAGCATGCGATGGCGATTTCTACTGCATTTTGGCCTGCACCGATGGCACGGAACGCAAGGCTTGAGCCACACTGACTGCAAAATGTCCGCACCGTACCGTTAGCTGCATGATACTCCTGAAGTAAATCCTCACCGGAATTCCAGCGCAAGCCCTGCACTTCAACCAGAGTGCCAAAAGCCGCACCATGAAACTTGCGACACATAGTGCAATGACAGGCCGCCACCTGTTCACTAAAACCAGTAGTGTCAAAAGTCACCTGCCCGCAGAGACAGCTGCCTGAATATCTCTTCGTCATTCCCTGTTGTCTCAGAAGTAATAGCCTACAGGATAACTCAGAACAACCAATCAAGGTAACTCGTGGCATTCAATAAGCATCGCAAATGCACGCATAATCGAGCGCTTGAAAATCGAAGTGGGTAGCTTAAACGCCTTAAGTGAAAGCCTTAACTACCAGACAGATCTCCCAGTTTTGCGTTCTTTTGCTAATCAACTCCATAACATGGCCGACGTATTACGCAATTGCTACAGCTTCCTACCCTTGTGGTTTCGGGCTTGGCGATCGGAGTTTACGTAGTTTGTCCTTAAACTAAGGAGAGTTCATTTGTTTATTCGAATACTATGTCTGACCACACTCATGTGGCTAAGCACTGCCGCACACGGCGGCCACGATACATTCCCTTCTAAAGGAAAAACCTGGCACACTTCAATTTCGCTTGGCGGATTCACAGTTGACCCTTCTTTATTCAGTGAGGGTGTTGGCGAACGAGGCTTTGGTCTTGATGTTTCAGCAGGATACCGTTTCAACCCGCACTTTATCGGCGTGCTCGGAATGGGTATAGCAAATTTTGAAGATCAGGACAGCTTCTCACAACAGGTCACCGGGCAATTCGGTGGATCTGTAAGCAGCCGTTCTTCCGATGTAACTGCTTTTCCTCTTTTTGCAGAGGCTCAATACGAAAGCGCTATGTCAATAGTTGAAAACCTGCACTACAGACTGGGAGCTGGCTACACTGTCCTGGCACTGGCTGAGCGATCGATTAGCAATTGTATTGATTGCGCAAGCGATGAAGTCAACATTAACGGTGGAGCATACCTGGCAGGCTCACTTTTGATGCGAAATTTCGGCAACATAGACTTTGGTGTTGCTCTCAAACAGTATGTAAGCGGCGATCTTAAAAACGCTTTAAGCATCTGGATTGAGTACTAAAACTACTATTCCATTTTATGGTTTAGTTTTAGCGGCATAGCTCACTGGTGACCGATAGCGTCACCTCGGTCATCAAAAAATAATGTATGTGCAGGATCAAAAGCCAGACCAATCTGCTCACCCGGTCGCAAATGACTTTCTCCCGCCAGACGAACCGAGATTTGTCCCAGTTGATTTCCGTCAACCAGCACAATGGTATCAGCGCCCAGATATTCCACAACTTCTACAATGCCATCACACTGCCCCTGCCCACTTGCAACGGTAGTAATGTGTTCCGCACGAATACCCAAATTGGCAACTGAAACATCCGGCCCGGCATAATCCCCGGAACGCGCGGAGGGTAGTAAATAGCAGCCGCTTTCTACATGGCACGGCATGATATTCATCTTGGGACTGCCAATAAACTGGGCTACAAATAAATTATCGGGACGTTTGTATAAGTCTGCCGGTGTTCCGGTTTGCATAACCAAACCATCTTTCAAAACCACAATGCGATCCGCCAGTGTCATCGCTTCCACCTGATCGTGAGTGACATAGATCATGGTTGTATTTAATGTGTTGTGCAGCTTTGCAATCTCGAACCTCATCTGTACACGCAATGCCGCATCGAGATTAGACAATGGCTCATCAAATAAAAAACCAACCGGCTCACGTACAATTGCCCGCCCTATAGCTACACGTTGACGCTGTCCGCCAGATAGTTCTTTCGGCTTGCGTTCAAGATACGGTTGTAATTCAAGTATCTGCGCAACCTCATTGACTTTGGTATCTATGATCGCTTTATCAGCACCGGAGGTTTTTAAACCAAACCCGAGATTTTGCCGTACCGACATGTGCGGGTACAACGCATAAGACTGAAACACCATTGACAACTGTCTGCCTGATGGCGGCAGACCGGTCACATCCCTGCCGTCCAGCCAGATTGTCCCGCGGCTGGTATCTTCAAGGCCAGCAATCATTCTTAGCAGGGTCGATTTTCCACAACCCGATGGTCCAACAAAAACTACAAACTCACCGTCGGCAATGTCTATATCGACACCTTTGATGACCTGAACATCGCCAAACCATTTCTCTACTTTTTCAAGTGTAATTGCACCCATATCTGTTACGCCGCCAGCTCTTGCGTACTGGGAGAGGCCCAGGCAAGCCAGATTGCTGCGGTCCAGGAAAAATCACTGCCAAGACATCCTTCCCCATTGAGTGGATTAAAGCACTCACTAAAACCGGATTTTTCTATTAGCAATAAAAGATCACGCCGTAAGTTGCTTGCCAGATTTCCATAACCCTGCTCTTCAAGTCCTTTCGAAATCATGTAGTTCATCTGCGGCCAGACAGGTCCGCACCAGTAACGCTGTGGATCAAAACCCGCGCAATCGGGATCCCAGCTTGGCAACATATATTGCACCTTGCCTGATATTCTGGTCAGGTTTTCTATAGTTTTATGACGTTGAGATTCCGTACCGGCATCGGCATAAAAACAAAGCGCACTGGCACTGGTGAACCCGTTCGAGTATTCACCATTAATAATATTGCGCGCTGTAAAAGCTCCCATGGTTTCGTTCCAGAAATAGTCGGTGGCAGCCACACCACTTGCTACGAAGCCGTTAATTTCTGCAATCGCTTCTGTTTGATCAAGCAGCTCTGCCAGCTTGAGTAAATCTCTGTGGGCGCGTAACAAAATAAAATGAATACCGGGGTCAGCCATCTGGAATGGACCATCAGTGGTTATTGTCTTTTGCTCCCAGCTTTGTTCACGGCCGTACTTCACCATTGAGAGGTACTTGTCATATTGTTCTTTGCTGGGCCGTTGCTCCGGGTCCGCGTGCTTGGTGTCCTGGCGCACGTAGGGCTCCAGTAGCGGATCAACGCTCATCGTCTCAAGACCAAGCTCCCAGTCCGGGCAATTATCACGGCCGGTTTCCCATGGATGCACAGTTATCACGCCATTACTGACAGTCGATAATCGTTCGGTTTGATACCAGCGGTGTGATTGTAATACCTGATCAAACACCGCCAGCGCACGGCGTTTGTCATCATCGTTACCCGTTTGCACCATAGTTAAAATGATACTCGCCAATACAGGTGGCTGAGATATACCGGTCGAAGCGATGGGAGGCACCGCCAGAGAAGCAGTTTGAGTTTGCCAAATGGAAGGGCCGGGAAAATAGTCCGGATCATCGCGGCGAAAAATAATGCTCGGGATCATGCCGTTTTGCCATTGCCCTTCCAGTAACAGCTCAAGCTCGCGCCATGCGCGATCACGGTCAAACGTTAGAAAACCAAGTGCCACAAAAGCGGAATCCCAGTTCCACTGATACGGATACAATCGAGCTGTCGGCACGGTATAACCGCCACGATCATTTTTTTGCAAGATGGCTCTTGCCTGATCATCAAGCTTTGACATTACGCTATCCTTTCACACTGCCTGCGGTGAGTCCCGCAACCAGAAACTTTTCAAACCACAAAAACAACACCAGCACTGGCACGGTGGCAATTACTGCTCCGGCCATTAAATGTTGTCTCGGTATTTCGGAAGAATTCAGTGATTGCACCCCTCTGGATAAAGTAAATATTGCCGGATCATCCAGAAACATAAATGCAAACAGAAATTCATTCCATGCAATCATAAAAATATACAGCGACACAGACGCTATTGCCGGCAGAGACAACGGCAGAGTGATTTTCATTATCGTCCCCGCCCTGCTCAACCCATCCATCAACCCCGCCTCTTCAAGCTCATAAGGCAAGCCGCGGAAGTAGCCCTGAAACATATAGACCGCAACCGGGATAGTGGTTGCCGGATATACAATGATTAACCCCAGTAATGAGTTGCGCAAACCGAGCTGAGAAAAAACTGCATAGAGCGGAATCACCAATACTATTGCCGGTACCATATAAATCAAAAGGATTGATCGCGACAGCACTCTTTTACCTGGAAATCGCAATCGGGATACAGCATAAGCACCGGGTATTGCAAAAAGCAGCGTAATAATTACCGTCGCCACTGACACCACAGCTGAATTCAGTAAAAACGCACCAAATTTATATTTTGTAAAAAGCTCAATATAACTTCGCAGCTGTTCAGTAAGAGATTTAGAAAAATCGATCGACAGATCCAGCGGATTGGATAATAGCGACTGCTGGCTTTTAAGGCTTGTCATCACCATCACATAGAACGGCAATGCAACCACAATACTGAAAAAGACAAACCCCACGCCCTTTAGCACACGGATCAAAATCACCTCAAGCTGATAGCGCACCTGACTTTCAGAACCCATCCCGTCAAGACATAGATGCCAGCTTACGGCGGCTACTATAAAGGTAACCAGAGCAGCGATGAATGCCACATTGCCTGTATTGCCGTTTACAGTCATCAGCGCGCTTAGCAATACGAAAGCTACCAATGCAATCGCCGCAGATACCATTGCCCAATACCACCCGCGATGCCGCCCGTGCCCGAGAACATAAACTCCGGCACCAGTGACACCACTCAGCAGAGCAACGCCTACATCCGGCACTATTGTCTCACCGCTTATCAGCATGGCGAGTATGCTAAATACAACAATATAGATTGCACCCCACAGTCCGCCTATGGCAAGTGCGATAAAAAATGTATTACCGATGCGCATCAGCCGTCATCTGCCGGTGAGAATTTAAAGATGAGCAGAGCCGATATGAGCAATATAAAAAACACCACCACCGCAACTGCCGCGCCCGCACCTAGATTAGACGCCGCAAACGCCTGCTCATAGATATCCACTGTCAATGTACGTGTACCGGCAGCACCACCGGTTAGCAGAAATATGTCGTCAAACTTATTAAACGTCCAGATAAAACGCAGCAAAAAGATAACCGCTAAAATTCCGGCCAGCTGTGGCAGTGAGATATACCAGAACTGCTGCAGTGGTGTTGCACCATCCATCTCTGCCGCTTCATAGGTATCGCTCGACACTGACTGCATTCGCGCCAGAATAAATAGAAAAGACAAAGGAAAGTAGCGCCACACTTCAAAAGAAATAACCGTGGTAAGTGCTACAGGAAAATTAAACGTGAGGCCGAACAGCGATATCGGTGTTGAGCGCCGACCGAGAAAATTTATCGGGCCATCAGTTGCACCTATTTTCATTAAAATGGCGTTTAACGTGCCACCTGGTCCGGCATCCAGAATCAGCACCCATGCAAAGGCCACAGCAATCACTGGTGCAACATAAGGAAAAAGAAAAAAACCTCTAACCACTCCACGGCCAGGAAACGTAGTACTCAACAGCTGAGCTGCAAACAAACCAAACACTATCGCGCCAAGCGTACCGAACACCGTGTAGTAAAGTGATACACGCAGCACCTTCCAGAATTCGCTGGCGGAAAAAACCTTACGGTAGTTTTCCAGACTGAAAACACTGTTGGTTAAAATATTATCAGGCGTGCCGGTAATAAGCGGCTTACTCGCTCGGGGGTTCACCGGGTTATCAAGATAAGCCTGCGTTGCCGTCACTGATATTGTAAGTGTCTCTCTTTTTTTAGGTTCAAAAGTTCCAAGATCACAATTAAGTTCAGTACCTGCAATGGTGCAGCGACTATCGAGCTCACCACTTAGCTCAAGACCTTCCGGCAAATCATCAATCAGTGTTGATTTTGAAAACTCACCACGTTGAGAGGTATTTCTTAACCTGTAACTGATTTCAGCCAGCTCCCCGAGTTCAGTGGGCACAGGCTTTAAGCGTTCATTGGAAAGAATTTTAGGCGGCCGTAAATCACCCAGCTCAACCGGCTTGAAACTGATCCAGAAATTGGCCAGCAAAGGCAGCAGTACTATCGCCATAACGATCAGCAGCGTTGGCAAAACCATGGTGTATGCCAGACGCATCTCGCCCGTACCCAGAGGGCCCCGACCCTTTGGTGGTACGGCCTTAACAGTATCGTTCATATATTAAGCGTCTAAGAAAAACGGCGGAGCAAGCCCCGCCGTTAATTCCTGCAACTCTAGCTAGTAAATTAGAGTGCTTTGTGCTTCTCAACAATCATCGCTGCTGCGTCATCGATTGACAGCTCGCCATCAACATACTGACGAATCACCTGCGACATAACGCGCGCATTAACAATTTTTGAAGCCGTGGCCAGATTGCCTGACTCAACACCCCAGCGATCACCTACAGAAAGACCGGCAACGATATCATCAATAACGGCTTTTGGATAAATATCACCCAATGGTGCTTTGCGATCAACACCGACAGGCAGTGTCGCCCACAGCTCCTCAAAAGCAGTGCTGCCTGCGGCATCACCACGACGTACCGGAAATTTGCCTTCAGGTGCCTGGCTCAACCAGTCGCCATAACCTTCAGAAACCACATATTCAACAAACTCTGCAGCGACGTCTGTGTTTGCATCAGCAGTAATGCCGAGGTAGCGCACGTCGGCATAAGCCGCACCCGCATCATTGCCAGGGCCTGAAAATACAGTGACAAAACCAGTCTTCTCTGCCAGCTCTTTAGACGTAGTATCTGAAGCATAAGTAACCGGCGCGCTGTCACGCAAACCACCTAGTTCATCAAGCAGCGACGGTGACCAGATGATCATCGCAGCCTTGCCATCAAGGTACTGCTCGCGAGATTGCTTCCAGAACAACTCACCTTCAGGCGATGCATCTGCAATAGTTTTATAAAAACCCAACACCTCTTTAAGAGCACCAGTGTCTTCATTGATTGAACCATCATCATTCACCGGGGAATAACCTGCTGCCAGAGAAATATGCTCAATCAGCTGCATCATGTAGGTTTCATCAATCTTTGTTGCTGCAACAAAACCATACATTTCCGGTGGGTTGTGTAGCTTTTCGATAGCAGCTTCAATATCTGCGAATGACTTGGGAGCTGCAAGGCCGGCTTCTTCAAAAAGATCGGACCGATAAACCACAAGTTGAGTCCAGCCGTCAGTTGGTACAGAAACAATCTCGCCATCTGATTTGGCCATGTTCACGGCGCCCGCTGCATAGCTGTCTACTCCGAGATTATTAACAACGTCAGTTGCAGCACCGGTATCGAGAACTCCTGCTTCAGCAAAAGGCAGCAAATGCTGTACTGTGTGATTTAACACATCAGGCAACTCACCAGCCGCAAATGCTGCCGTAGTACGGGTTGCAATTTCTGCTTCTTCTACAGGAATCACTTCAACCGTATGCCCGGTTGCCGCTTTAAAGCCCTCAGCCATTTTTTCCTGAATAGCCATTCTCTCTGGCTGAATTTCCATCGTCCAGAATTTAATCGTATCTGCATTCACCGGCATGGCTATTGCCGAAGCAAGCACTGCCGCCGAAAGTAACTTATATTTAAACATAGGGAAAAATCCTTAGTTGCAGTTAGTGGTAAAGTCGATCCCGTATGGGACCAGTGGTTTTTCGCAGAACAAGTTCCGCACGTTTTAATACCTGGTGTTTGGCCGGGTCATCACCGTCAATAACAGCGAGTAACATGTCGCCAAGTTCGCGGCCGGATTGCACCTGTGGTTGTGCCATGGTGGTTAGCGGTGGATCGGTATGACGTCCAATTTTAAGCCCGTCATAGCCAATTAGCGAAACATCAACCCCGGCTGTAAGGCTGCGCGTTCTTAAAGCGGCCAATACGCCAAGCGCCTGTGTATCAGACACACAAACGAATGCGGTCGGCGGATTACAGGAATCCAGCTGGTTTGCAGCAGCGCTCTCACCGGCGTCGTCTTTCATTTCTGTGAATTCAACAATCGATTCATCATATTCAATGTTACTTTGCTGCAGTGCAGTCTTGTATCCTTCAAGTCTCTGGTAGGCAAAGTTGTAGTAAAGCGGCGCACCGATAAACCCGATTCGAGTGTGACCCTGATCGGTTAAATGCAACACCGCGGTAGTAATTGCCAGTTCATTATCAATGTCATACCAGGCATATTCCTGACAGTTTGCCGATCGTCCGTGCACCACAAACGGGAAGCCCGCCTCCTGCAACAGCTTTATTCGAGCATCGTTGCGAAACGGTCTGGTCAGCAATACACCACTGACACGACCCGAGTTAATCAATCGTTGAATTTTTTCCGCCTCGTCTTCAGCACTGCGCGAATGTGACACCAGCAGGTCCCAGCCACGTCGGGATAGCGAGTCATCAATACCGCGAAGAAGCTGCGAAACAAAAGGTTCAGCAAGTGAGCTGTGGTTTTGCGGAATAACATAGGCAACTGCTTCAGCTACCCCGGTCGCGAGCCGGCGCGCATTCTGGTTGGGCTTGTAGCCCAGTGTTGCCGCTGCCTGCTGCACACGCTCGACAGTACGCGGGCTAATATCTGCGTAGCCGTTCATTGCTCTTGAGACCGTGCTTTCGGTCAACTCAAGGGATTTTGCCAAATCCTTAAGTGTTGTTCGTTTCACTCACTATCACTGCATGTCTCCCCCATACATAGATGCTATCCCGAAACCGCTTTCGGTAGCAAGAAATCCATTGGTTGAATCACGACAGTGTCAATCTTGTGCAATCGATATGTATCTTTATTGGTACACACAAAAATTCTAGGTTGAGTCTTTAGTATCTGCTGCGGACTGATCCTGCTCCTCGGACTGAGTTTCATCCGCTGCCTCAATTGCGATCTCAGCACCCATTGGCGTAATGCGATTGGTCACCACCACATGCGGTGCGGCATCTTCCGGTGCCACGTCGTAAGTACGCTGGGTAATTCGGTAGATCCCGTACAGACAAATCAATGACATCAACGTGGCAATGGTAATAAAGAACCAATGAATACCAAAACGCTCCATCACATAACCCACCAGCACCGGGCCAGTCATCGCACCACATCCATTAATAAACAAAAAGCCACCCGAAGCCGAGGGCATTTGTTCTAACTCCAGGTAGTCATTGGCGTAGGCCAGCAGCAGCGAGTAGAGCGGATTGGTTGTACCACCAATTAACAGCGCAATAACAATAAGCAAGCCGAAGCTGCCAGACGCAAACAGTGCAAGCACCGATACAACCGCCCCTACGGCGGTCACCGCAATAATCAGGTAACGACGATCCAGACGATCAGACAGATACCCAATCGGGTACTGACAAATTAAGCCACCAAAATAGATTGCCGTAATAAAGAACGATACCTGTGCGATCGAAAGACCGCGTTCAGTTGCGTAGGTCGGTGCCATTCCGAATAAAACTGCGAAAATCCCACCCAGTAGCAAGTTACCAAAAGATGCCAATGGTGATGTTTTGAACAACTCTTTTATCGACATCGGCGATGCTGTTTCGTGCACTGGCGCAGGTGTTGTAGACAAGAGTATCGGTGCAAAAGACAGCGAAACCAGCACGGTAATCAGAACAAATAAGTTATAACCAGCGGGATCTGCCACATTCAGCAATAGCTGGCCAAGTACAATGCCGGCCATCTGCACCATTAAATATAAGGACAAAGCCTGACCACGAGTATCGTTACTGGTTGAGTGGTTCAACCAGCTTTCCGCAACGACATAGATACCGGAAAAACAAAATCCAACAATCATACGCAATAGCAACCAGGCAATCGGATCAACTACCGCTGCAAACAGAATAAAGGCTGCCGATACCAAAGATGCCAGTGCCGCAAACACCCGCACATGACCGACCCGCTGCAACAGCAAAGGCGCTATACGCGAGCCGCCAAGAAACCCGACAAAATAGGCAGACATAACATAGCCCATAGTCGAAGGATCGATATTTTCAATCGATCCACGCACCCCGAGCAAGGTACCCTGCAGACCGTTGCCAAGCATTAGCAACAGCATGCCAAGCATTAACGCCCATGTATTTTTAAAGACACCTATCATCACACCACCCTTTCACATCGCGACCTTATACACCTAATCCACGCTCATGGTTCAAACAGATTTCTCGCTCTTTCCGCAATGTCATACGAACCGTGTTTGAGCTGCGAAGACACAGACCAGACACGACATGAGCCACGTCTCTCTTTGCCAGACGACGGGTCTGCTATGATGGCTGTACACCACTGTTTTCGAGGATTTCAGTGCCAACTGAAGCTGACAACACATCACCTGCGAAACTTGCAACAGCCGGCTTTCTGGTGCTCGCACTGTTTGCTGCAGGCTGGTTTGGAGGTCGCTACGGCTCACCTGCATGGGGGGCAATAAAGCAGGCTACAATCGACTCATACCTAAACCGCTATCGGGTGATGAGCGACTCAGGGCTCGAATCTATCGTCTACTACGTCAGCACTAAAGACAGCATGCACCTGTACGCGATGGCAGAGCAATCGACAGATATTATCGACGTTGCAGCCACCAACATTGATGACCTTTATGATGTCAGAATTAAATACTCTTCACGTGTACCAACCGTGAAAACGCTAAGGTCAATGGATGCAATCGATGCGGTGATTACCATTCCCCTGTTCTGCCACTAAGGCATCGACAGTGAAGAATCAGCAGGTTAAACCAGTCAGACAGAGAGCTGCACCAGGGCTTAGGGTAAGCGCCGATGCAGATCGTAGTTATTTTCAATCAGTTAATCGCACCTTTAACTATCTGCACCATCATTCACAGGTTGATCAGTCACAGCAATAGCAAATGCAAAAGAAAGTGCGTAGTCCTCGAGCATGGCAAAGCGTCCGGTCTTACCAAAGTGCCCCGACGACATATTGGTTTTTAACAACAACGGATTACTGTCAGTTTTAAGCGCTCGCAGCTTAGCTACCCACTTGGCTGGCTCCCAGTAGGTAACCCGCGGATCAGAAACACCGGCTGTCACCAGCATTGACGGATAATCTTTAGCTTCAACATTGTCGTATGGTGAATACGACGCAATGGCATCATAAGCCGCTTTGCTCTCTATCGGGTTACCCCACTGAGACCATTCACCCGGTGTCAATGGCAGAGTGTCATCGATAATAGTATTCAACACATCAACAAACGGTACATCTGCAATGACACCTGCAAAAAGATCAGGACGCATATTGGCTGTGGCACCCACCAGCAGACCGCCAGCTGATCCACCATGAATCACAATATTGGCAACTGATGTGTACTGTTGCGCTATCAGTTCCTCTGCGGCAGCTGAAAAATCATGAAAACTGTTTACCTTGCCGGCAAACTTTGCCTGCTCATACCAGTCCCGACCTTTTTCCTCACCACCACGCACATGCGCAATAGCATAGACAAACCCTCGATCAACTAAAGACAATCGATTTGACGAAAAACCGGCTGGCACACTACTGCCGTAAGAGCCATACCCATACAGCAGGCACGGCGCAGACCCATTTATTGAGGTGTTTTTATGATGCAGCAATGTCACCGGAACTTCGGCACCATCATGTGATTTCGCCGCTATGCGTCGGGTTATATAATCAGAAGCCTCATGACCGGAGGGAATGACTTGCGTCTTTAAGTGCTTTCTTTCTCCACTGGCGCAATTGTATTGCCATGTTTGCCAGGGGGTAGTCGGAGACGAGTAGTCAAACCTGAAAATATTTGCATTGTACTCAAGACCAGCATCCAGGCCGAGAGAATAAGCTTCTTCGTCAAAAGCGACTTTTGATACTTTACCGTCAGACCCTGAGAAATATATCGCTGGCAACGCATTCTCTACTGCTAACCACATTATCCAGTCACGAAATACCTCGAATGCGTGAAGCATCCGACCCGGCTGATAAGACTGAAAGTCAGTCCAGAATTGCCTGCCCGGTTTGTCACAATCAGTAACTGACAGCTTAAAATCCTGTGCATCGTCAGTATTGCTTAAAATAATAAAGCGATCATCAGTATCGTTGCCCTGATGATCCACACTGTACTCCAGCCCTTCAGCGCGCGGTTCAAAAAGTACGGGCCCTATCGAATGCGATGCAGCACCGGAAGTGTTTAAGGGTACAAACCAGACTTCATCCTGGTCGTCCATACCTGATGCAATAAACATATACTTACCCGAGCGACTGCAATAAACATCACAGAAAAAACGATTGTCTTTTTCGTGAAAAACCAAGACATCGTCAGCCGGGTCCGAACCCAGTATGTGCTTGAACACCTTACTCGGCCGATGGTTCTTGTCTACTCGCGTGTAGTAAATAGTTTCCCCATCTGCCCAGGCCACGGAGCCAACATCCTCTATGACAGTAGCGCTGTCTTTATTACTGCCTATATCGCGAAAAAACAATCGATAGTATTCCGCACCAGATGTATCACGACTCCACGCCAGCGTTTTGTGATCCGGACTATGTTCGACTAAATCGTGACTGAAGTATTCATACCCCTCTGCCTCCAGATTGATATCAATTAGCAATTTTTCGTTACCACCATCGCGATCAGTGCGAAAGTAAACCGGATGCTCCCCTCCCTCTATATGGCGATCACAATACGCATATGCCCCATCCGGCTCAGGCAGTGACTCATCCTGCTCCTGTACCCGGCCCCGCATTTCTGCAATCAGGTCTTTTTGCAACTGCTCCAGTGGCAGCATTGCATCAGCACAGTAATTGTTTTCAGCCTCAAGGTAACTTTTTATAGGCGCTGGCAATTTGTCCGGCTCACGCATGGCTTCCTGCCAATTGTCAGCGCGCATCCAGTGGTAATTATCGGAACGTATAATGCCGTGATCGGTGTATTCTTTTAGTATCTTCTCCGCAACTGGTGCGGCACCCGGCAAATCTATTTTATTTTTCAATTTCAGACTCAACTTTTCGGTGGAGACATCCACCTGGCCATATATCGTTTACAGCGCAAGCTTACCGTACATCTACATTGGTCGATCAAGCTTTGCTTTCAAGTCATCCGGTACGCCAAACATTACACCGGCAACAGAACCAATGGCCATTGATCTGCCACAACTGTCTCCGCCACATCGAATATTGTCACGCACCACTGATACAAAGTCTGTTGCATGCTTCAAAAGGTGCCACGCGACAGGTAACCCCTGCTTCATATGACAGGGCATGCCAAACTGATTAGCTGCCCCAAGAGGATCATAACCAGGCATTGCCAATGCCTTGTTTAATAAATCTGCAAGCTCGGGTTCCGCCAGTTTTGTAGAAGAGATCAAAGCCTGTTCTATTTCCTCACCAGCACCCAGACGCTCAAGGCAGTCATATAACACATTCGCACCACTCAGCGCCTGTTCATTAATTGTTGTAACAGACACTGCTTTGTATAGCGCATCTCTGTCTTGGTTATACGCATACAGTGCCGGCACAGAACAAAGAGCAGGCAATTGATCATCATCAGAGCCGGAAACCTCAGCTATCTCTTCACCGTCAAGAATAATTTTTGCCGCCAGTGCCTTAGTAGGCCTGTCAGCAAAACCATGATAACTTCCACAGGGGCCAAACGTATCCATAAAGACTCTCTGATGCTCCCCTGCATCATACTTGCCGCTCAATGCTATAGCAGTGGCCACAACCCGCGTTGATTCACCGTACTGTGAGTTCTCCCCCACTCTTTTGGCAGCATGCGCAAAATAGGCTTTCCGCTCCGCATAGACATTGGCATCCGGCTGTCGAAATAGTATCTCCCCGGTTTCAGCGATTTTACTGATTTGACCCTGATCATACATCCAGTGCAATCCCATGGTTGCAGCATCAGCAACCATCGCACCGGTTAATGCATTTTGTCTGCTGTTAATTTTTTCGTCTGGAGATATCATTAATGCTTCCGCCACATAGATTTGAGTCGACTATATTACCGGACACCAACAGACTATGGCAAAGCCGGACGACAGAAATTCGTATGCGAGTACTACCCATACCAACGCATCTCCGATCAAAATCCCCGGCAGCACCTGCAAATGAAAGTTGCCGTCAATCAGCACTGGTTAATAATATCTGTCAAAGAACAATTGACTCAAAGGAATGCGACTGGTAGATGATTTTCTTATCCTCTACTCACTGAATCCTAAGCACTCGTGCAGTTGCATTAATTGTCTGTATATGAACTTGTCATGCTGGCTTTAGTCTGAATCAGACACCTTGGATTCGGTAGTGCAAAATCAACAATCTCGCCTTCAATGTTCGCACTAATAATTCGCCATGTGGTGCCATCGACACAAATGACTGCTTGACTCTTAAACCCGTGAAATCTTGATTCAAGTAACTCACGTGTTACGTGATGCAGCAATGCCGTACAAGATTGCTTCATTTATTTAGGAGCAGCTTTTCACACAAGGGCAAGTCGTAACATCGCGTTTTTCCGGCACTGTGTACTGCCATCGGATAACACCTTCATGTTCCTCTTAGTCAAGACCCTTCTCTCCACAAACTCCTCGACCATTCCGGTATTGCTAACTCGCTTAATCTGTACTATCACCGTGTCCGAACTCTAAAGCGTCATATGAAATGTATTACTCACTTAGATTCACAATTTACTCACCATTTTGCCCAATAGATTGAGCACGCTATGGGTCCTCTCAACATCCGCACGTTGACGGTACTTGCATGCATAAGCTCTCTGTCCCTGCCGATTGGACTTCATACCTGATCAAAGCAGTGGCAGCCTTGTTGCCTTTTTCTTTTTTTAAAAGCGTCGGCACTTAGGATTGCAAATTCGTGCTCAATACCATGCCTGAACGCACCTCTGTAAAAAATTCACCTCAACAGCTACGCACAAGCGACGCATAGCGAGATGCTGCACCGAATGGACAGCTCCCACCTCACAGGGTCATTTATAAATTGATCAACGCCAGTTGTTCCTGGCATATTAACCGTTATCAAAACCGCATCGGGAGACTATATTTATAGATCTATAGTTATATAGCTATATCGAATGGCCACAACAGCATGTGAACGATTACTCATAAGCTGGCAATCACTGAAGTCTTCATAGTAAATTGCTGTACGGTGTCGTCAGAGTTTGCGGTAGGGACTGTTGTTGTGTTTCATTGACTCTGAAGCTGTACCCGGAGTCTTGATCCAGGTGCCACCGCTTACTCTATCTTTGCTATTATTCTCACGGGTAAATGAAGCGCTTTAAGCTAGCATGCTCCATGGCGCAAGACCTTCTATTCGATTGGTGTATGCCATTGTGCGAGTGTGAGCGATTGCGTTGATGGCTAAATACAACTGGTAATCGTGATTTTCAGGTTTGCCAAGATACTCGGCACCTCGATCAGTCAATATTTCAACACAGTCGACTCGCGTAAAACGGCTGGAATGCTTTATTATGCGCTTTTTCAGCTGTTTAAGAACGGGGCAATCAACTTAAGTAATTGTTCTGGACGTTCTTCTATTACAAGATGACCTGCATCTGGAATTGTGTGAAATAAAGAATTGGGTATTAGCTGGTGGAGTTCTACCCCTTTCTCTACTGGTATCCAGGTATCCTCCTGGCCCCATAGAATTAGTACAGGCACTGATATACTACTGTACAGAGATTGTACCTCGTCTGTAAAACTGGAGTTTGCCTGCGCAATTTGACGATAGAACGCTGGCTTGCCATCAATGCCAGTCCATGGAAACACGATGTTATCTGCAATTGATTGTTCAAGCGGAGTATATGCCGCAGTTTTTATATATGCATGAACAATAGCCTCATGAATATAATCCGGCACGCCGGAAAACGCAGCCTCATGTGCGTTAACGTGATTGAAGAACGGAGAACCCCATGGAGACACAGCCACAGGATCTATAACTACAATTTTTCTAAATTGACGTTTACTAAGAAGGTGTGTTCTTAATACGGTAGATCCACCAAAGTCATGTCCTATGATCGATGGTTCGGACAAGCCCCATTCGTCAAGCAGATGGACCAGTACATGGTTTTGCACCCCAAGAGATACGTCGTCATTTGGCATAGCCGATTGACCATAACCAAGAAGATCATAAAAATAAACTGTACAATCTTTAGACAAACCATCAACAAGATAACGCAGGTTGTACGAAGACCACGGCGTTCCGTGCACCAACACAACAGCAGGCCCCGTGCCTTCCACGCCATATTTTATAGTGTGCCCATTGAACTGAGATGACTCGCCTAATTTCCAGTTAATCGTGATCTCCTTTCTTGCTAAACGCCAAGTTCAACCGCGTGAAACGTCGGTCTGCAACTTATTGCTATGCATATTTCGTTTATTCAAAGTAAGAAACGTTACGCCGCCTTGAACTTTAGTTTCTTTACACCCTTCAAATCTACTTCTAGCTTTGCATGCCACAGATCATATTGGTACTGCATGGCAAGCCAGCTCTCAGGGGTGCACCCCAGCGCTTTAGAGAGACGTAACGCCATACACGGAGTTACCGCACTCTGAGCATTAATGATTCTGTTTATTGTTGAGGGGGACACGCTTAGGCTTGCTGCGAGCGTGCGAACACTGATTCCATACGGCTCAATATACGTTCCGTAGATAAATTCCCCTGGATGCGGTGGATTGTGCATTCCCATTAGTGATAATCCTCGTAGTCTACTAAATAGACATTGCCATCTTTGAATTCGAACGTGAGACGCCAGTTTCCACTTACGGAAATGGACCATCTATTATTCATATTTCCTTGTAAGGGGTATAACCGATACCCCGGGATATCCATATCTTCAACGACCTGCGCAGAATCAAGCGCCGCAAGCATTAGCCGAAGTCTGGGGCATGTGAAGGCTGTATGCCTTTTTTGCTGCCGGATTCATAAAAGGTGTTCAGGCCTTTGTGCTTGATACCGGATATCATGCATTGGATATTCCACGGCGCGCATCACGCAACAATAGTGTTTTTTCTAGGCCGCTCTCGTTTTTAGGTAACGCCTCGTTCACTCGCAAATGGAGCGCCACCCAGATAGCCATAAAATGGAGCGCTGTAACGTTGAGCGACAGCGAGACCGCAAAATCGGCACAGCGTACCCTGTCGGATGCATTGCTTTGTTAGGCATTTTTCGCCAATATTTTTGCACCAGCGTCAAGTACTGAGGGCCAGTTATTAATGATCGGGTTTCTGGAAAGGGCCTTATCTACTGATTGTATACGCTCTTCATGCTCAGCCAATAGACCATCAATATTAATGGCCACATTCGGAAACGGATTGTCAGTAACTATGGTTTTAACCCTCTCGAGCATTGCCAGCATAAGTTTATTATGAAAACCGCGTATTTCAGATAGAAATTCGTTGACAGATATTTTGTGCTCTCCCATGGACGCATCCCATAC
>CAZYRP010000083.1:0-21204 GCA_964649465.1 uncultured Granulosicoccaceae bacterium
CTATGGCAACCAATAGAGGTATTGGCTCTTAAGCAGATGCAATTGCATCTGCTGCCATTACTTTTATAGACCTGCATAACATGCAACACGCTCGCAGCCACGGCCCTCTTCGCGTATCAAGCGACAGACTCGGGATTTTTCTAAAAGGAATCCCGTTGTTTCTGATGCTCGCCTGGGTAACCAAAGCTTTCTCACCGGATTTGCGCGCAAAATCTGCATTGATGGCGCGTGATCTTGAACTTCGGCTTGAAATTGTAAGTTCCGGTGCTGCGTTGTGGAAGCAGCTGTTGCTACCTGCTTTTACCTTTGCCTGCCTGCTTTGGATTATCCGTTCCAGAAAAGTATTGGGCAGTTATCTGAGCATATTGTTGCCAATGATGTTGTTTGGTCTCTTTCTGCTGGCTTCTGTTTTCTGGTCTGATCATCCTGATGACACGCTTCGACGGGCAATAAGACAGGTGCTGCTTTTTACGTCTGTGGCCGGCGCTGTGATTATTAGCCGCTCTCAGGATCGGTACGTTAGTTACTTACAATTTTGCTCAGTGAGTTTACTGATTTATGAAATGCTGTTTTTGCTGGTGCCACATATTTCGTTTGATATATTTGGCAACTTCACTGGCCTGCATCCAGCCAAAAATGAATTCGGTGGAATAGCTGGTGCATTTTTACTAATCGCGGTTTGCATCTATCGCTACTACGCAGAAACGATAAACGAAAAACGTTTGGCCATGTTTTGCATTTTAGGCTGGGGCGGTTTGCTTATAATTAGTGGTTCAAAAACCCCGATGGGGTTTGTCGCCGTATTGGTACCGCTGGCAATATTGTCAATCCATTTGCTAAGGCTCGTGTCTATAGCGGTAATTGCCTTTTGGTTGTTTGTGATGGTGATTTTCCCGCTGTTTCTGATTGGTATTGGGGAAGCGCCGATTGAATTCTATCGCAGTATTCTGCCGGAAGAGGCGTTGACCGGGCGCACCGGTATTTGGTTTCATTTGCTAACTGACATTAAAAAGGACTGGATGTTTGGTACAGGGTACGGTGCCTACTGGGGCGTGGGTGATGTACCTGAAGCGCTTGATATTAAATGGTCCTACTACCAGTTACTGCACACTGCACACAGTGGTTTTGTAGATCTGGCCCTGGAACTTGGCGTCATTCCGACAGTGTTCTGGTTGATTGCGTTATGGCTCTTTTTGTCGTTCACCAGAAACTCTGCTGATCCGCTGTCAACAGCTATCATTGCTTATGCGATGTTGCACAACTGTCTTGAAACTTCGTTCCTGCACGGGCTGCACTTTGTCTGGGTGCTTATGATTCTCGGCATGATGAATATTCTCTACACCCATGCACACAAGCCGAATTTCAGGCGTGGGTTCGGTGCGCAATCTGCGCAAAGTCCACCGACTGTTTCGGCAACGAATCCTGTGACCGGGTTAGATCCGAGAGTTCGTGGTGGTACCGGACAGATACTCGGCGTAACCCGAGATAGCTAGTGGGCTGTGCCGCCTTGGCAATTGTGTGTGAGGGGAAGTATGAAACGTAACGCTACTATTCTTGTTATTGCCTCGTCTGGCGGTCACCTTACGCAGGCAATGTGTGCGACCAGTGCGGTCGAGCTTGAGCTTGTGTTGGTCACCAACAAAAACATGCTCGAAGATAGTCCGTTTGCGCGTATACATACTATCCGTGACACGCAAACCAATGTCTTTATTCATGTGCTCAATGTATTTAGTGCAGTGCGCCTGTTGTTAAAAGAAAAGCCCCAGGCAATGTTTAGTACCGGGGGCCCTATTTGTTTGCCGTTTGCGTTGCTCGCTAAACTGACGGCTACCCGGTTTGTTTATCTCGACACCATGTCGAGAGTGACCGAGCTTTCTAATTCGGGCAAGCTGATTCAAAAATTTGGTTTGTTCGACTCGTTTTTATGTCAGTGGCAGGAAACTGCCGAAAAGTATGGAGCGGAATACCATGGTCAAGCCTTTGATCTTGGTGACAATGGGCACCAATGATTACCCGTTCACCCGACTATATAACTACATAAAAAAAGACCCGCTTTACCAGGATGATCACTGTGAATGGTTTGTTCAGACCGGTTCGTGTCAGGTTGAGCAAAATCCTGCCTGTGGTGTGGTAGAAACTCTGATTCCTCGCGCAGATATGGAAGATCTCGTCAGGCGCAGTGCGCTTGTTATCAGCCACTGTGGTATTGGCAGTCTTAACCTAATGCTTAAATATCGCAAACGGGTGATTTTTGTACCTCGCGTCGCAAGGCATAAAGAATTCTCTGACGATCACCAATTACAGATAGCAGCAGAGCTAAAAAACTCGAGGATGCAGGTTGTCTATCCTGAAGATGAATTTCCTGTCTTGAACTACGATCAAATTGTTACAGATAACGTACTGTCAGAACCGGTGGATATCACGAACTATAATCTCGCACGCATCGTCAATCTGAAACTGACCGGATAGCCACTATGCTTGTCTCTGTTTGCATGTGTACGTATAAAAGAAAAAGTCTGAATAAGACACTCGATAGTGTAATCTCGCAAAAACTGCCCGAAGGTTATTCACTTGAAGTGGTGGTAGTGGATAACGATGTTGATGAATCGGGTCGTATGGTCTGTGAAGCATTCAATAACCACCACTCGGGTGTGCCGGTCAGGTACTTCACAAATAACATCAGGAATCTATCAGAAGTTCGAAACAGCACAATGGAACATGCTGAAGGTGGTTTATTGGCGTTTATCGATGATGATGAGTGGGCAAGTGACGATCAGTGGCTTGCCAGAATGATCGCAACAATGGATAAACATCAATCGGATTGTGTCTTTGGCAAAGTAGTTGTGCACTATCCTGAGTCTTCTCCGGACTGGATTGTCGCTGGTGATATGTTTGGCAAAGATTCGCATTCACATGAGTCAAGTCAGAAAAAAGGTGCGACTTCGAATGCTTTGTTAAATGCCAGCTGGGTAAAGGATAAAGGCTTTCGCTTTGATCCGTATTTCGGAAAATCCGGTGGTGAGGATACCGATTTTTTTCATCGTATTTACAAAGCTGGCGGCAAGTTGATTTACGACGCACATGCGACGGTTGAAGAAATAGTTGAGCCTCAAAGGCTTAATCTTGACTATATTAAAAAGCAAAATATCCGGATTGGGCAAACACACTACAGCTACCTTTGGTCACAGCAGAGCGGTATAGCCTATATTAAGACGGGGTTATTTGTATTGGCACAGATTGGTGGCTATGGCTTGCTGACTCTTATCAGTCTGCCGTTTGGTAAAAAGCGATATTTGCGGTGGTATGTGCTTTTTATACGCAATATTGAAAAATTGAAGACTGCGTTTACCGGGAGTAAGAATACCGTTGAACTGTACGGTAATAGTTAATCGTTTTGTTACGCCTTACTTACGGCTTTCTCAAATACATCTGATAGCTTATCGGTCACGGCACGCCAGTCGTATTTCGCCTCCACCAGGTGACGTCCGCCTATTTCCAGTTGCTGGCGCAGCGCAGCATCACTCATTACGTTTACTACCGCATCGCTGAAGTCTTCGGGTGTGTCCTTTAACAGGATGTCTTTGCCATTTGTATGATCAATGCCCTCAGCGCCGACCGATGTAGAAACAATTGCTTTTGACATGGCCATGCCTTCAAGAATCTTAAGGCGAGTTCCGCCCCCAACTCTCAACGGTACAATCACCACAGCGGCTTTGGTGTAGTAGTCACGCATATCGTCGACCATACCAGTGACGGTCACCGACTCATCTGATTCTGCGATTGCCTGCACCTCAGGTGGTGGTGCCTTGCCCGCAATGCAAAAAGTTGCATGAGAATTCTTTACTTTGATTAGTGGCCATATGGTTTTATAAAACCAGAGTATGCCTTCTGTATTCGGGTAGTAGCTAATAGTGCCGGTGAACAGAACCATGTTTGGATCTAATTCGTCATTTGTGGCAGTGGTATTTAACCTGAAAAATTCACTGTCTACTCCGTTAGGTATTACATGGCATTTCATGCCGGGAGATCGCTGCTGGAGAATTTCCGCATCTCTCCGGGAGGTTGTTAGACAGCCCGTAAATTTTTCACAGTTTTCAATCTCCTGCTTATAAAACTTTTTCCATTCGCTATAGGCGAGTAATTTTCTAAGCGGGTTTTTTTCGGTTTCGTAAGTACGACGCATAATCTCGTATTCGACATTATGCTGATCAACGAAACGGGGAATGTCAGTATTCAACTGGTAGTATCCCATCTGTGAGAACTCTACCAGGAGCAGTTCGTAGTTTCCTTCATTCAGGTGTTTGCTAATAGCTTTCTGCATGGCATCGGAATGATATTGCTTATACTGGTAAGGTTTTGTCGAAACCAGTGAAAGTAGTTGATAGATGCGCTTCAATTCTTTTTTCTGATTGTTTGCGACCGGTACTGTTTCAATGGAAATGCCGGCGTCCTCTATGACTTTTATTCCCTGCGCCTGAGCATCGTTGTCTGGTTCCATGCATATAACAGTTACATCGTGCTTTACACCCAGGTTAATCATTAAATGATGTACCCGAATCAGTCCGCCGTTGTTTAGCGGATATGGCACGTAGGGTGTCAGGAAGAGTATTTTCATAAAACGGTTAGGCCTTTTTGATGCGCTTGCCTAAATTTTTTTGTTGTATAAATTGAACCGATTTTTCCAGAAAACCAAGCAGATCCTTTTTAAGTGCTGGCAATGCGCAAAGACAAGCCACAATAAAGACCGGGAAAATAAAAAGCGATAGGAAGAAATGATTGCCGAGCGCGTAAGTCATAATTACTGAGATAATGCATATTGTACAAATAGTGAGTACCGGCTTTATATTGATTGGAAAACCCGCTTTTCCCAGCCAGTAGTGATATAACGCGTTCATCAGTAGCTGGGTTACCAGTAGTGCGGCAATCGCACCCTGATAACCGTACATTTTAAACATGATAAAGCAGGTAACAATATTGAAAACACTGGAAACCAAACTTACCCGTACTGGCAGGAATTTTAATCCGGCAGCTACTCCAAAATAACCCATCAGTGTTTGTGTTGAGCGTAGTAATAGCACTCCAAAAAACATCGCTGCGGCGTTGGCGGCTGACAGATATTTTTCAGTAAAGAAAATTTTAATTACCGGTTCACGGAGAATGGTGAAGCCGACAATCGCAGAGGCAATAACGAAGCTTACCCACATCAAAGACTGTACAGCCATGTTGTTGGCTTTGTCTTTTTCGTTGTTGGCGAAATGTCCGGTCTGTGATGGATAGTAGACATTGGCAAATGATTCAAATAAGCGTGTGCCCGCATCTGAAAGTCGCTCGGCTATCCCGAAAAATGCCATGGTTACTGGTCCACCGAATCCTGCGACAATATATTGTGATACTTTTTCATTGCCAAGGTTTAGCAACGCATTTAAGTATAAGGGGTAGCCGAATTTCAACAAGTCTCGCCCTCCTTTAAATCCGGCTTTTAAAGTACTGATTAGTTTGTCTTGAATGCGGACAGATGCATAACAAATGGACGCTGCAAATGCGAGTGCTTCTACCAGCAGGACCATGTTGACAGTAACATCGTTGAAAGCCAGTAGAGCCAGTACCAGGAGTGCCTTAAGTATGGCAGCCAGCACCTGTACCCCGGCGTAGACAGTAAAAATTTGTTCTGCCTGCAGTAGCCTTAGCAACAATTCTCGGAAGCTGTGCATCCAGTACATCGTGAGCGTCAGTGCGGTTACATGAGCAATGTCATTAATGAAAGATACTTTGCCGGACTGTTCGACTAACAGGTAGATGATAGAAACGACGGTGCAGGATATTATGCGGATTGCAAATGCACTTCGCAGCAGGCTGCTTTTTCCCTGTTCGTTCTCCTCCGGGTACTGTTTAACAAACGCGAGATCGACACCAATATCGCTCACGATCTTCAACAGAAACACCACCATGAGTGCAATGAAATACAGGCCCATGGTTTCTTCTTCCAGCATGCGCGCTAGAAACATCAAAGTGAAGAAGTGGCAAACCAGTGTTACCAGAGCGCCCGAAAAAGTTGCTCCGAGTGCCTTAAGGATGGGTGTGATCTCGCATTTGTATGGCTGCAGTTGTTTTAAAAGGTGAGTTTACTTTTTCGTGCTAACACTCGCAGGCATCTTGCCCTTCCTTGCTCGCCTTAGTGCGGAAGGTTTGGGATGTTTACAGCACCATCCAGTGCTGGTGGGCGAAATTTGGTGCGATCCCTTTCGGCCAATTCCCGATCTATAAAAAACTTTAGTTCCTGTCGAAATCTGGCATCTGAAAAAGAAGCCGCATGGCGTCGGATTTCAGCAGAGTTGAAGTTGTTCTGCAATCTCTCGAATCGCTCAAGTGCGTCAAGCAATGAAGGTACTGTTTGTTCATCAAACAACAGACCTGTTCTTTTATCGAGAACAGTTTCTCGGGCCCCGCCGCGCCCATATGCAATTACTGGTGTACCGCAAGCCTGTGCTTCAACGGGAAGAATGCCAAAATCCTCCTGAGCTGCAAAGATAAAGGCTTTTGCACGGCGCATGTAATCTACCATGACTGCATCTGGCTGGTAACCCAGTATCTGTACGTTAGGTCCGGCGAGAGCTCTGATTTTTTTGTGCTCAGGTCCATCGCCAATCACGATCAGGCGCTTGTCGGGATATTGCTTGAATGCTTCAACTATCAGATCAATTCTTTTATATGGAACCTGGCGTGATGCTGCGAGGTAGAAATCTTCCTTGAGCGTTTCAATCTGAAATCGATTTATGTTTACCGGTGGATTGATAACTGTAGAATCGCGCCGATAGGTTTTGCGAATTCGCTCTCCGATATAGGCTGAGTTGGCAATGAACGAATCCACGCGGTTTGAGGAAATGACATCCCACATGCGCATTTTATGCAACACGTAGCGGATGAATGTGGATCTCAGTCCGGAACTCAAGCCCGTATGCTTGAGATAATGTGCCTGTAAATCCCATGCGTAGCGCATTGGTGAGTGGCAGTAGCAAACGTGTAGCTGGTCGGGCGCTGTAATAACACCTTTGGCTACTGCGGAGCTTGACGAGATAACCAGTTCGTATCTACGCAAGTCGAATTGTTCGACCGCATAGGGAAACAGCGGTAAAAGATTGCGATAATATTTTTCGGCTTTAGGAAATTTCTGCAGAAAACTGGTGGTGACTGTTTTGCCCTCGAGAAAAGGTGCATCAGTGCGAGATACAAAGTCGAAGAGTGTAAAGATGTCCGCCTGAGGGTAGATCTCCAGGATCTGTTCAAGCACGCGCTCCGCGCCACCCACCAGTGGCAGCCAGTCGTGAATAACTGCTACCCGTTGTTCGCCATCCCGGCGATTCGTATTGACGCTTCGTTTGTTATTCATTGAGCGGACAATCCAGACATCCAGGTTGTACAAAGTCAGTTGATCGGCGGTATGCGCAACTTACTTGCCAACTCCCACCTATGGTTGTATTGTCAATTAAATTTGCCGGATCCGGTGTGTAATTTTGTTGAAGCCTATGCGTGGCTCAATTAGCACTCGGTGCCCGCGTGGCCACAAAGTTGCAACTGAAGCTGCGGATTCAACAACCTAATTATACCGCGCGGCAATAAGCCACTCCCGTTTCTATCTGTATCGGCAAGAATCCGTGAGACAAAAATAAGTGTGAGAGCGCAGTTAAATTGCGGTTTTCGGGGACTGACGGTTGGTTGGGCGCAGGAGTGGATACAACGCCTCCCGACAAATGTAGAATTCGTAATAATAATTGGTGGTACAGCGTTGTCTTTTAACGTTATTTCTGTGGACAGCTGGTAACATGTGCCCTTGCTAATACCGCCGCAACAAGAAGAGAAATCTGCCTGATGAATCAGGTCTACCTAACTGGAATCACCACCACAGGCACACCCCATTTGGGCAACTATGCCGGTGCAATAAGGCCTGCAATTGCTGCAAGCCGTAATCCCGAAACCGAACAATTCTACTTTCTTGCTGATTTACACGCTTTGATAAAAGGCCTGTCGCCGGAAGATGTGCGCCGTTCGCGCATGGAGATTGCGGCCACCTGGATGGCGCTTGGTCTCGACACCGAAAAAGCTTTTTTCTACTGCCAGTCAGATATTCCGGAGATTCCTGCGCTTGCCTGGTTGCTTTCCTGTCAGGCGGCCAAGGGTTTGCTGAACCGTGCTCACGCATATAAGGCAGTGGTGCAGGAGAATGAGTCTTCCGGCTCGAAAGATCCTGACAAAGGTATCACTATGGGCCTGTTCAGTTACCCGGTTTTGATGGCTGCTGACATTTTAATATTCAAGGCGCACAAGGTGCCAGTGGGCCGTGATCAAATCCAGCACATTGAAATGGCCCGGGATATGGCGCAACGGTTCAATCACCACTACGGCGAGCATTTCGTTTTACCCGAAGCGCAGGTAGATGATTCAACAGCTGTCCTTGCGGGGCTGGACGGCCGCAAGATGAGCAAGAGCTATAACAACACCATCCCGTTGTTTCTGCCTGAAAAGCAGTTCCGCAAGCAAATAATGAAAATCAAAACCAACTCACTTGAGCCGGGTGAGCCGAAAGATCCAGAGGGAAATACTCTGTTTGAAATCTATCAGGCGTTTGCCACCCCGGACGAGGTGGCTGTTGTTCGCCAGCGCTATGCCGAGGGCATTGCGTGGGGTGACATGAAGCAATTTTTGTTTGAACACTTGAATGAGCAGCTACGGGAACCGCGTGAAAAATACCTGCAACTTATGGAACAGCCGAAATTAGTTGGTGAAGTGCTGCAACACGGAGCTACCCGTGCCCGTGCTTTGAGTCAGCCGTTTGTGGCTGAGCTATACGATGCGGTTGGCATAAAGCCCATGTGGCACCCGATTTGAGTTACGCATGGAAATTTTATTTGCAATGACATTGTTCGACTTTACGTAAATGTGCAGATTATTTGTTTCAGTAAACTAGAATTACCGCTTAACAAACTTTCACCAGTACAACGCACGAGATCATTATGGGATCAGACAGCCGCACCGCAACGGCAACGTCTTCAAAACCTCGCCCGTCATGGCGCGATCGGCATTTAAGCCAGCTCAGTGACGAACAGCTTAACGATGTAAAAAAATATCGTGCTGGTACCGGATCGCCAGACGAAAATGTTGGTGACACTGCCGCTCGTCAGGTTTCTGACAAATCTTTAGAGCAGGCCTCTGCTGATGCCGCACTATTAGCTGGCATCGATGGCATGGAGACAACCGCCGGGCAGACTGAATATTCAGAAACTTACGCACCCAGACGGCAGGCCGGACCTGATTGCGAAACCATGCGTGACGCTGGATACGAGCGATCCGATTATCGCGCAGATGTGCATCGTGGCGGCCGAGCCAGATCTGAACCCGGATCTAAGGCTGGTGGTCAGAACCGCAGCAGGGGTGAAGATAGAGAAAGGGAGTACCGCACAGGGCAACCGCACAATCGTGAGCCTGAACGTTTCAGACGTGAGGATCGCCAAAGAGAGGACGGTTATCGAGAAAATAAACGGCACGCCGCAAGAAGTCCTGAGGTTAGGAACGGAGACAGGAACGAAGATATACATCGGGACGTAAATCGTGAGCGTGAAAGCTATCGTGGCGGTCAGGACCGCCGCGAACCGTCCTACAGACAGGATGTGCGTCAGGGTAATGTCCACAGACATAAAAGCGAAGCACCTGTTGCAAGGCATCCGGTCGGACATGGCTCCGGGATTGGCAGCAAGCCAGCACTTGAACAGACAGTACAGGGCGAAACACCTGCACAGAAGAGTATTGTTAACAGGCTACTGGATTTCAAACTTAGTGGCCCGGTGAAATATGGGTTGATGGCGCTCGCGATAGCCGCAATGATCGCTGTGTCACTGATGAAGCCTATTGATAACTCAAGTCAGTCCCAGCTTGACAGTGCACTTACGCGCGCCATGATTGGCTTTGGATTAGCCCGTACGCTCAATGGTGTTATTTCGGTAGCTCAGGGAACTGAGTTTGCAGTCCAGCCTGCGGGTGTCGGGGTTAACTTTTCACCAGGTGAAATTCTTGACCCAATCAATGATCTTGTTGAGCGATTTTCATGGGTGATGTTGCTTGCAACCAGTTCACTGGGCGTGCAAAAAATACTGCTGGAAGTTAGTAGCTGGGCAGGTATTAGTGTGTTGCTCGGTGGTGCAGGATTATTTTTTCTACTAACCCGCCTGCGTAATAGCTCAATGGCGCGCATGGCGGATATTGCCGGCAAGTTATTGTTGGTGATGATACTTGTACGATTCCTGATTCCAGTAGGCTCACTTGCTAACGACTGGGTATACAAGCAATTCCTGCAACCGCAGTATGAACAATCCTCGGAACAGCTTGAAATTGCCAGTACTCGGATTCGGGAAATTAGTGCCCGTCAGACTCAGGCGGAAGAAAACGACGGGTCTTTAAAAGAACGGGCTAAGAGTTTGTATAACTCCATGACAGCGAAGTTTGATTTTGATGGCATGCTGAATGACTATAAAGATTCAGCCGAAAATGTCAGTGAACATGCGATCAGTCTGATAGTCGTATTTACGCTGCAGACAATAGTATTTCCATTATTGTTTCTGTATTTGATCTACCGGTTGTTTCGTTCAGTCCTGTTGCCTCACAGATCATCGAGCTAAGCAGCTTACAGTCTCCGCCTGCCGATGAAATCAGTCTTCGGCAGGCTGATTATTTTCCAACGGACCAGCGCTTTTTTTTGCAGTGCCATTTTTTGCAGCATCCGGCAGGTACATGTCGAGTAGTTCGTGCGACTCCTCAACCCCGCTTTTCTTCAGTGCCGAAAAAGTTTGCAGTGTACATTCAATACCTCGTTCCTCGAGCTGCTGACTGGCTTTAAGCAGTGTCGCCTTGGCGGCACTTTTGCTGAGCTTGTCACTCTTGGTCAGCAGACAATGCAGTGCCGAATCACCTTGCAGGGCCCACTCGATCAAGCGCCAGTCGTATTCGGACAGTGCATGCCTGATATCCATAACCACTACCAGACATTTGAGAGACTCACGATTTTTCAGATAGCCCCCAAGGGCTGCCTGCCAGTGTCTGATCTGGGATTTTGAAACCTTGGCATAGCCGTAACCAGGCAAGTCAACCAGATAGTTGCCCGGCACCACTTCGAAGTGATTAATGAGTTGTGTGCGGCCTGGGGTTTTACTGGTTCGAGCGAGTTTTTTATTGCGGGTAATGGTATTGATGGCACTGGACTTGCCCGCATTGGAACGTCCCGCAAATGCTACCTCGGCTGTGCTGTCATCGGGCAGCTGTCCGAGGGTGTGGGCACTGGTGGTGAACTGCGAGTTGAAATAATTAGTATTGATCATGATGTGCTGGCTAATCCGATTCTGTTGAGACTATAGGGGCTCGGAATCATTGACCAGTATTTGTTATAATTTCGGTAGTCTTATTATTGGCGCTTCGTGCCGAAGCCCATTCCCAATTGCCAAAAAATTCAGGTGTAATGATGCGTAAATCATTAGTCGTTTTGTCTCTTTGTGCGGCGCTTGCCGGCACCACCGCGACTCAATTAGTGCTGGCCAGTGATTCTGCTGCCAAGTCAAACCAAACAGCGGAAATAAAACCAACAATTGCCAGTGGCGATGCTGCTGCCGGCAGTGCAGGTTCAGCAGTCTGCTCAGGTTGTCACGGCGTTGATGGTGTAGCCTCTATTACCAATTATCCTAATCTTGCCGGGCAGGGCGCACCTTACCTGTACAAACAGTTGGTAGAGTTTAAATCAGGCGTCCGGGAAAATGCTGTGATGTCGGGTATGGTTGCAGCGCTGGACGATGACGGCATGCGCAATCTCTCGGCTTTCTACGCTGAGATGGCTCCATCGACGCTTAAATCCTCACCAGATAATCTGGAAGCAGGCCGACAGATTTATCAGGGTGGTATTACTTCTATACAGGTTCCTGCCTGTGCCGCTTGTCATGCGCCGGATGGCGCTGGTAATGACGCCGCCAAATTCCCGCGTCTTGGTGGACAAAACGCCGAGTACATTGTGGAAGCTTTGCAAGCCTTTCGCTCAGGCGCACGCGCTAATGACCCGGGCAAGATGATGCAAATGGTTGCCAAGCGCATGTCAGATGAAGAAATAGCTGCGGTTGCCAACTATGTTCAGGGTTTGCACTAAGGTCAGGTTTGGCACCAAAACCGGACGATAATGCTTAGCATGTCTTTGCCGGTGCAGCACTTGCTTTCGATAAAACACACTTAATGTTTGGAAGAGCCATGAAGACACTGATCAGGGTTTTGTTTGCCGGGCTGGTTGCGGGAGCAGCGATGACTGCCAATGCGCAAACCGGGTACGAAGTTCTTGAAACACCACAGCGAACCGCCAATCCTGACAAGGTCGAGGTAGTAGAGTTTTTTTGGTACGGATGTCCGCATTGCTTTAGGTTTGAGCCTTTTATCCAGGACTGGAAAAAAACCAAACCGGAAAACGTCGAATTTATTAATGTAGCACCGCCACTCAACCCGGCCTGGAAAGTTCATTCGCAGGCTTTTTATGCGGCACAAGTGCTGGGTGTGCTGGATCAGTTCCATGAGCCAATGTTTAACGCAATTCATGTCGACAAAAAATCGATGCGCAAGCCGAAAGATGTAGCCAAACTTGTCGACTCTCTCGGTTTGGATGGAAAGAAGTTTCTCAAGACAATGAAATCGTTCAATGTCGATGCGAAGATCAGGCAATCATTGCAAATGGCAGGTGAGGCGGGTATTTCTGCGGTACCTACCGTAATTATCAATGGTAAATATCGAACCAGTGGGTCGGTTGCCGGCAGCTATCCAAACTTAATCAAAGTGCTGAACGAACTAGTGGCGAAGGAAAGTTCGTAGATCGCCTTTCAGCGGTATTTTGAATGAGCCGAGTAGGGTGTTTGTGTGTATGCACGCTACGCATAATAAAGGCTCTGGATGACGAGCCGGGGTTCATCCTTACGCTGTAGAGAAATTGAGAACAGTGGGGGGGAGTACTGATCTTGGTTTGCGGCACTTTTTGTTTGTAAGTGCCGCAGGTTCTTATTGTCGTAGTTTGGTTGAAGAGCGGTTGTACCTAGCTTAACCCTAGCTGTTCCTGCATCTCATCAATCTGCGCACTCATCACGCCTTTTTCTGCAGACAGCGCTGCAATTTCACGTCGCAGGCTCGCAACATCCGGCGGGTTGACGCCACTGGTTATCTGATTATTCAGTGCTGCGGTCTGTCGCTGCTGGTCCGCTAATCGTGTGCGAAGCTGATCGCGCTCATAGCTCAGCTTGTCGACAGCAGATTGCAGCTCACTCATGTGGGCAGTCGAGCCGGGTCCTGTAGATCCTACATTGTTGGTTTTGTGCTGCGTTTGAATGCGTCGATTTTCGTCTTCGAGCGTATCAACCTCGGCTTGTAATTTAACCACCATCGGTCGCAATCTGGCGACTTCAAGTTCAAGATCATTTGAGTTTGAATCTTCCTTGCTTACTGCCTGAGTGACCGCCTGTTTTACCTTTTGATCGAAGCCTGCCTGTTCCTGTTCCAGTCTGACGGACCATTGTCGATAGTCTTCACGCTCGCGCTCAATGTTGTCGAGTTGCTGTCTCATATTAAAGAGCTCTGCCTGTGCATCTTCACGTTCGCGTGATTCGATGGAGATGCGTTTTCTAAGGTCGGCGTTTTCCCGGTCTGCGGATCGTAGCTCTGTCACCTCGCGCTGCAACGCCATGTAGTCAGCGTTAGCTTCGACTGAATTCAGACTTTGCATTTCGAGCTCTTTGTCCTGCAATTGCATAGACAGTTGTTGAGCCAGGCGATCTTTCTCGTCAGAGGAAGATTTTAACGCCTTGGTCAGATTCTGTAGTTTGTGGTTTTTAGCACGCTCTTCAGCTACCTGATTTTGCAATGTAGTCATCTCGGAGCGAGTTTGATCAACTTCTCCGCTGAGCTGCCGGTGGTGTGTTTTGTTGCGCTCGAAGTCGTCGCGGCTCTGGTCGATCTTCGCGTTAAGTGCAGAAATTTTTGTTTTCAGGTTGTTGTTTTCATCATCAAGTGCCTGATTGGATTTTTTAAATCTGGCAATCACCCGCGAGTGTTCTTCTTCAGTGTCTGCGATGGTTCTGCGCCACTCGCGTTCAACATTACGTGCACCCTTTTGCTGGCCAATTTTACCGATGGCCCAGCCAATGAATAATCCGATCAAACCTGCAAGTACCAAAAACACCAGCATCTTGGTGATTAGATACATCATTGACGGGCTGAATGATGAAAAGAGTGACATTTGTCCGTTACTCCAATTAGAGATTAAATTCTATTCTGCGATTAGCTGCTCGGCCTTCGTCCGTTTCATTGTCACGGATCGGTGCAGTTTCGCCGTAGCCGATAGGACTGAGGCGATTGGCCGGTACTTCAATTTCTACCAGGTAGTCCCGCACTGCTGCGGCACGTTGTTGGCTTAAGCTCAAATTTCGTACTGCGTCGCCGGTGGTATCGGTATGACCTGCGATTTCCACCACCAAATCACTGTAGCCGAGAATAGCAGCAGCCACGTCCTGCAGAACATCTTTGGCATCATCTGTAAGCGTAGTGCTGTTCTTGTTAAACAGGATATTGCCGGTTGGCAGCGCATCAAGTTCCTGCAGTAATGATTGAGCCATCAGGTCTTCATTGCTGTCGGTGATAATCACGTCGTTAACAGAGAAATTATTCAGTACACCGAGCTGACCACCAGCGATTTCGGTAGCTGCAATAGCCAGGTCACGTCCGGTTTCGCGATCGTTTACATTGCCGCTGAGTCGCATCTGGCCGGAACGAATGTTGATGCCGAAATCTGGAATATCCCGTACCTCCGAAGCCACCGTAAGCGCGTCGTCTATCCAGCTTGCGCTGGCGACTGAATCTGAAATGGTCAGGTCGTCGTTAAACCCGTTGGCACCGAACAGGTTATTTAAGCCAGTACGTAAAGCGTTTGCGTCGGCTTCGCTTGCAACAAAGCCGGTCATGCTGATTTGATTGTTGCTGGATCTAATCTCAACCGACGCATCTCGTTTTTCGTCGGTGGTTGGAGTAGATTCGTTTTTATTTGATGCAGAAGCGACGGCAGTGTTGTCGGCTTCTGAATCGACCTCTTTGATTGGTTTAACGGATAAGTTGTCGATGACATTTAGATCGTTGCCAAGCAGTCTCTCTGCAGTTGCGACTTTAGCTCTGCGAATATCTTCAGCGGCAACTGAACCGCCAAGCACAAGGTCATTGCCTGTAACTTTGAGTACGGGGTTAGTAACGCCGTCCAGCTGATCGATCATCGATAACATGCCCTCAAGCCAATCCGGAGCAGTGCTGCCCTCGAAGCTTGAGAGTTCATCATTAATATTGCCACGGCCGAACTTTCCAGCAAGTGCGGTGGTAATGCGTTCAATTGAATCTGCATCCGGCAGAATGCCCTGGGTGCTGACTCTGTTGCCAATGGTCGCGATCGTTATGGTTGCAGGGGCTGCGATACCAGATGCATTGTTGTCAGGCACCAAAGATTCGATTTCAGTATTTTGCTGTTGTTGGTTGTCGGTCTTGTCTGCAGTCTTGAGATTCTGGTTGGGTTCTGGATTGCTGCCTTCGACAGTCAGTTTATTGATTACCCTGCTGACGCCGTAGACGGACTGGGCGGATTCTACTGCTCGAGTACGGGCGGCATCGGAGCCGATTGCACCGGCAAGAACTACCGCCTGGCCATCAATGGAAAAGTCGCTGGCACCGGTGCCTTGCAATGCAGTTGCAACTCTCGCGGTCAGGTCGCGTTCTATTTTTGGTTGTATCAGCTTAAAGCAAAAAAACGCAGCAACAGCTGCCAGCAGTATAGCCAAGAGCGCTACAGACAGTGTGGTGCCTACGCCTCCCGCGCGCGACGAATCCGTTGAATTACTATACATTGCTTTCTCTATTGTTCTTATAGTGCGGTTGCCAACCGTGCATCGCTCGCGGTTGCGATGCGGCTTGCTAATGCGTTTTTTCTATAGGTTTGCTTTTTATACCCTCAGCGTCACGAGCTTCCGGTAGTTAGAGCAGGACTTCAACCGAGTTTTTTGTTGTTATATTACTCAATTGTAGTCGAACCTCCACAAACCTCCATGAGACTAGCAAAACTAAGCAATATCGATCCTGACCACAACGAAAGTATTCACCCGAAGTTGCCTTTTTACAGTCTCCCGACGTGATGAATTCGGTACTAAATCCAGCCAATACAACGTAAGGTTGTTATTGCCCGTCCACTCGATGTTTTGTCGCTTACCAATAATGTAAAGCGGGAGTGTGATTCGGGCCGGCACCAGATTTTACCTGCGGACAGCTTAAAAAATATGATGCGCTCTTTAAAACGATATTCAGTCCGACACGCCAAATATTTGACGAGATCTTATATGGCGCTGTGGCTGCAAGTGGGAGTCGCGATGCTGGTGTGGAGCCCTGCATCCGTGCGTGCTGCAGATGCAGCAACAGAACAGATCATTATTGGTTGCAGTGTCGGGGCGAGCGATGAGCAGGCTATTGCGGAATGCATAACCTTACTACTAGAGCAGGCGGAGGCTTCACTCACGCGCGTTGAGACAAGTTGGCAACGCTTACTGCAGGCACAGGTGGATGCTGGTATTGATGACGATGCAGTGTCGAGCGACATCCGATCCATCGGCAGTGAAAGTGCGAGTGACAGCACCGCCGTCTCCCGGGATTCGAATGTTATCGCCATAGTCAACGATACTGCCTTGCAGTCGGGTGTTGCGACTGACGGACGTCGTGTGATTAACATTGACGAAAGCAATGAGTCAGACACGGGTACTGGTTCGGCTGGCAGTTCAGCTGCCGGTTCGGCTGAAATTAGCAACAGCAAAGATGATATAGCCGAGCGCTTCGGTTTTCTGCCAGCTCTTTTCCGCACCTACCGTGACCAGCATTGTGCCTGGCAGGCAAGTCAATTTGGTGCTGATCGTGTGCAGCTGCAGTATCAGGCATGTATGACATCTTTAACTGAGAGTCGGGTTCAGATGCTGATTGGCTTGCTGGCGCTGCAACGAGCGAATGATAAAACTGGTCGCAGTTTCAGTGGTTACTATGTCAAAACAGATAATGGTGCTTTATTTCAATCCTGTGATCGCAGGACCGACTGGTGGGTAACCGGCGCAGAGTCTGTGTTATCGGCATTGAACCGACGCTATGACTCTATTGAAGCGCAGAGTATTCAGCCTGTTGAACTGCTCTATGTTGAGTTGAGTGGCGATGTCACTGGCGCACCTGGCGCGGGTCCCGGTGCAGATTACGATGCATCGATTGCGGTACGCCGGATTGGACTCTTACGACCGGTGTCAGTGCAGGATTGTACAACAAGCAATAGTGGTGCAGCAGCACAGGCTGGCATCAATGGTTTAGAAGGTTCGGGTACTGTTGATATTGATCAGTTCAATGCGGCAACCGTTGATGACTTTGCTTCCTCGGGTTTTTTATACGGTTACTTTAATAACTGGCAGGCGGCCTGTGCTATTACTGAAAACAGTGTTTGCAGTGCGGAGACTGATGTGCAATTTGCCAGTGATGGTGATTGGCAATTGCGAGTTGATCGATCCCTTGAAGGTGACTGGAGAATCTTCTTAATACCCACCACCGACGATCAGGTGATTGAAAAACAGCTGACGATGAAGATAAACGAGTCGGAAGTGTTTCTGGACAAGACCTATCCACGGTCAATGTTACTACCGGTAAATCAGGGGCGGGCTCTTGCTGACGGAGAGCTTGCTCGCGAGCTTATCGCGAAGTTTCGGCAGGGTCGAGATTTGCGCCTGCAATGGTTTGATGAAACAGATGTGATGTCGGAGCTAACCTTCTCTTTGCAGGGTGTCACTCGCGCACTCGAATTTTTTGATAACAAACAATAGTTGTAGTGGCATGTTGTTCTACCACCGGTGCTGCGCGAGTATTTGTGCAATGACGCTGGCGGCCACTACTGATTTTTGCTTGCCTCGAATTTGTAGCATGCCGACCGGCATGTGCAGGCGTTGAAGCTGTTGATCGGTCATTCCAGTCTCCGCGAGCCGTTTTTTAAACAGCTCGGCTTTTCTTTCTGACCCGATGCAACCGACGAACTTTGCCGTTGTATTCAGGGCAAACTGGCAAAATTGATAGTCAATCTCATGATCACTGGTCATGACCACCACGACGTTAGCCGATGAAATTATGTCATTTGCATTTTGAACATCGGTAATCCAGTGCAGAGTGATAGGTAGTGTGTCGACTTGTTTTGAAATCTCCTTCGCTACCGGATGGTTGCCTATCACCGTTAACAAGATATTCCTGTTGTGAACCGCCCTTTGAAGAAAAAGCGAATTTCCGTCCCTATAGGTTTGGATGTAAGTTTGGTCTTGAGCCTGAAAGTCAGTTTGGCACGCATCGTTTAATCGATGGTGGTTAAAGTCAGCGTCACTATATGTGAACTGAGCATGTTCTGTGTCTATCACTTTTGTAGTTACAGGAGCGTGGTTGTTGGTTTGATTGAATTCCCGCAGTAAGGTGCAGCTTGTCCCATTTGACTGGTTTTGGCGCAGCTTTATCAGCCAGTCGGGGTACAACTGCGCTTCAAAGACTTCGTATATCACGTCGCAATATCCGTTGCTGTTGCCTGCGATGTCACCGAGGGGTAATTTTTCCGTGTGATAATTTACCGATTGAGTAAGGAGCTCTTTAGCGGTTTTGAGCAATTCCAGATAGCGCATATCTGAATTGATAAAACGGTGTGAATTGACCGCGGAGTAAAACAAGCCTGCACCTGGCGCATCCGGTGAACTGCCGCTGTAGGCGGTTATTGTCGCAACGACAAACGGCTTTTGTTCAACAAAATACTCGTGCAACTTTGAAAGCCAGTCTGACAACTTGATCCCCTTGCCCGCCATGATTGTACTGGAACATTTTCCAGCGCCGTATTCGATCTGATCATACCGATATAAATAAATTTTTGACGCTCAGCTGGCCTGAATCGTATTCCGGGATCCTCCATTTTCTGCAGTATCCGGTGTCGCAGACACAGCGCTGATTGTCTGGAGTGCCCTGTCTGTCAAGCGTCTGCCAAATTCTGACACCCGTCTATACTCATTTGCGACGGAGTGAGGCTACGGTCTTTTGCGTGTCCATGGAGTGGCACGAAATTTGGCAGGTATTCCGACTGCCAGGAGCTGACCGACACAAAATTCTTTGAGATGTCTACAAAAAAAATGAACAAAAAAATTATTGCGCCAATGGTGGCTACAGCTGCTGCTCTCTTCAGTGGTATTGCGTCAGCTCAGTTGTGGGACGACAGTTTCAAAAAGCGCGTCTATCTTGGCATTGGCGCAGGGCAGTCCATGTTGGAGCCGGATACTAGTCAGGTGCCGGGAATAGATATCGTGGACGACAACGACGTAGCGGTGAATGTAACGCTGGGTCTGGACCTGACCCGTCGCATTACACTGGAAGCGCAGTATGTGGAGCTTGGTGAAGCCGGTCTCACCGGAGGCAATGCTATTGAATATCGGCAGGCATCGTTGAGCGGACTGTATTACCTGTGGAATGCTTTTGGCTCTGCTGACTTTCTTGATTTCGATGGCCTAGATCGACGTGCTGGGTTGTCTCTCTATGGTCGTCTCGGCGTCGGTGCGATGGACAATGATGCGGTTGGAACAGTGGAGTTTGAAAGAAGAAACGATGCGCAGTTGGTGGCTGGTCTCGGTGTCGAGTATGCACTGCCGATTGGCCTGGGTGTTCGTGGAGAAATCACAAGATATGATACCGATGCGCAGTATGCTGGCCTGAGTTTGCTTTACCGCTTCGGTGGTCACGGAACAACAGCTGAAACTGTGCCGCAGGCGACACCAGAGATCGAAGCTGATGAATTGCCGACGCTGCCGGCACCGAAGCCAATCGAGACATTACCCCCGCCACCACCACCGCCACCTGAGTTTTTACAGGGTGTGGAAAATACGCCGCAAACATCAACTGCAGACGATGATAGTGACGCTGATGGTGTGATCAACGAGCTGGATAACTGCAACGACACGGTACCCGGTACTCCGGTTAACTCCAACGGTTGTGCAATGTTCAACGGCACGCTTGAGGGCGTCAACTTCCTGACCGGGTCTGACACGCTGACAGATACAGCCCGTTCTATTCTTGATGAAGTTGTCAGTACGCTTGATGCGTTCCCTGATGTGCGGGTGTCGGTACAAGCACACACTGATAGCCGTGGCCTGGAAGCGGCTAACCTTGCACTGTCTCGTAACCGTGCATTGGCAGTAGTTAGATACCTGACGGCGCAGGGCGTTTCTCTTGATCGACTTGAAGCGAGGGCGTTTGGAGAAGAGCAGCCGATTGCCGACAACAACACCCGTGCAGGGCGTTTGTTAAACCGTCGAGTTGAATTCCGCTCGTTCTAAAAATGTAGTGAGGGCTGGCTCTCCCTGGTGGGAGTCGGTTGTAATCTCAAAATAATATAAATAAAGAAGTTGTTAAGGGCTGCAATGAAAACACAAGAAAAGAATCCGGTTAAATCGAAAATTTCCCTGGCGCTAAGTGATACTTTCGGCTCGCGTGTTGGTATGCATTTGATTTGTGGTATAGCGCTGATGTCTCTGACGGGTGTTGTGCAGGCTGAAGACGTTGATACAGATGGTGATGGCGTCCCGGACAACATTGAAGTAGCGGAAAACACAGACCCTGCCAATATCGAAAATTTTCTCGACAGCGATGGCGACACGGTACCGGATTTTGTCGATAACGATTCCGACGGCGATAACGTTGCAGATAACAATGAATTCGGCGGCAACCCGTACCGTGACACAGATGACGATGGCATTCCTGCGTATCTTGATGACAATGATCAAGATGCCTCTATTGGCGATGATGATGGGCGGATTAGTTTTTTGTTTGATTCAGACAATAACAATACGGCGGCATTTCAGGATTCAGCACATGATCACCTTACTGACTCCGACGGAGATATGGTTCCGGACAGCATAGAGATGTCGGAAGGTACAAACCCCTCGAACGCAAATTCATTTATAGATTCAGACAATGACGGAACACCGGATATTGTTGATGCGGATAGTGACGCTGATGGAATATGGAACCAGCTTGAGGCGGGTGCGTTGCCTTACTTCGACAGAGACTGCGATGGTGTTC
>CAZYRP010000084.1:0-20891 GCA_964649465.1 uncultured Granulosicoccaceae bacterium
CGCCGATTCAAGGGGCGTCCATCACATCAGGCATCGAAACACGGCATGGATGCCAAGCTATAACGGTCAAGACTAAAGAGCAAAGCGGAAGAGCAAGCAAGAAGCGCAAGCCAAAAAACAAAAACCAAACCCACAAAAAAAATCACCCGCCAAGCGGTGGGTGATTCAATTTACTTCTGTTTTCTAGAGACTGCCAGGTACTGTTATCTGGTGCTAGCGCGTGCCGTAGATAACCATTGTTTTGCCGCGTGCATGAATAAGACCTCGATCTTCAAGATCTTTTAGTACACGTCCCACCATTTCTCTGGAGCATCCTACGATGCGAGCAATTTCCTGTCGGGTGATGCGGATTTGCATACCGTCAGGGTGGGTGATTGAATCTGGTTGTTTGGCAAGATCAAGCAGAGTTGAAGCAACGCGTCCGGTTACATCAAGGAACGCAAGGTCACGAACTTTGGTGCTGGTCTTACGCAGTCTTGCTGCAAGCTGTGTTGTCAGTGCGAATAGAATTTCCGGTGACTGGTCTGCCAGACGACGGAACTGTTCATAGTTGATCTCAGCAACTTCGCATTTGTTACGGGCTACAACCCATGCACTGCGTTCACTGTCTTCTTCAAACAAACCCATCTCTCCGAAGAAGTCGCCGTTGTTGAGATAGGCAAGTACGATTTCTCGTCCCTCATCATCTTCTATAACCACGCTGACCGAACCATCGACCATGTAGTAAAGTGTATCCGGCTTGTCACCGTGATGGATTATCGTTGTCTTTGCGGGATACTGTCTGCGATGGCTATGGCGCAATAAAGTTTCTAGCCATTCTGCTTTCGCAGGAGCGTTACGTGGTGGAAGCATGTTCCGTTCTCCGGGTAATCAAGTAGCGCTTAAACTGCGCTTTATGCGTTTACACGAAGGAGGGAGCAAAAAACGTTCTCAAGCTGGTGTTCTTGCTTTCCCGGAAGTTCTTTTTATCAATTTAAGTTGATACAACTCACATAATCTGACCCTATACTGGCGATTTCGTTTGGAAATTTAATGAATGCAAGAGTGAAATGGCTCGACCACATGAGCTTTGTAGCTGAATCAGGCAGTGGCCACAGCATCGTTCTCGATGGCTCACCGGAACATGGCGGTCGCAATCTGGGAATCCGGCCAATGGAATCTGTGTTGATTGGTCTCGGTGCCTGTTCCGCCTTTGATGTCGTCCTTATGTTGAAAAAAGCACGCCAGGAAGTGCGCGATTGCGAGGTGATATTAGAGGCGGAGCGAGCCGATGCGGTGCCCGCGGTTTTCACCAGGATAGAAATGGTGTTCCGGATCGAAGGTTCAGGTTTGTCTAAGAAGCAGGTAGACAGAGCTGTGTCGTTGTCAGCAGAAAAGTATTGCTCAGTTTCAAAGATGCTTGAAGAATCTGTCGAAATTACCCATCGGGTTGAAATTTCGCCGGGATCGCTTGCTGACTGATATCAGGGCGACACGTGCCCGGAATCCCTGTGTTAATGCTGCACTGCAACATGGTTAACTGTTACAGACTGAAAAAAAATCCTAATCTACGGATTTTATTAAAGATTTTGCAATATAAAAAAGATTGTATTGAGTTGCATCGCAGCAACTCGATGCTATAATCACCGCATAAGTTTCCTCCTCCATCCTCCTACGGTGGTTAGATGCGGCCTGTTTCAGGCCGCGTCGTTTTAATAAAATCTCAACCTTACCTCGCAACCAGCTCGGTGCCTGACTGACAGCAAGCAGGCAATAATCCGATTGCGGTAGCGATTTAGTGCGCTCAGGGCTTGTGCAATAGCAGGTTGTCTACTAAAATGGAGGGCTTTTCCGAACGTAATGTTCACCCCTGTTTTGGAGTTGCGATGAAAACCTTCAGTGCCAAACCGGCCGAGGTAAAACGTCAGTGGTTCATTATCGATGCTGAGGGCAAAACCCTCGGTCGTCTCGCGAGTGAGTGCGCAAGAATCTTGCGTGGCAAGCACAAGCCTGAATACACCCCGCATGTTGATACTGGTGACTATATTGTTGTGATCAACGCCGAGAAAGTGGCGGTGACCGGTAAAAAAGCAACTGACAAGATGTATCACCATCACACAGGCTACATTGGCAACCTGAAGTCAGTAAGCTTTGAGAAGATGCAGGAGCGTTCTCCGGGCCGACCAATTCAGCTCGCTGTCAAAGGCATGCTACCTAAGAATGCGCTTGGCAGAGCAATGATCAAGAAGTTAAAAGTATATCCAGGCGCAAAGCATCGTCACGAAGCGCAGATGCCGGAACCACTCGAGCTTAAATAAGCACCCCAAATTTTAAGCCCTTTAGTTGAAAGGGCAAGACCGAATAAGGCAACAACACCATGGCTCAACAGCACTATTACGGAACCGGACGCCGAAAGTCTTCCAGCGCACGTGTATTTATGCAGGCTGGTAAGGGCGACATCACAGTCAATAGTCGTCCGCTTGATGAGTACTTCGGGCGTGAAACTGCGCGCATGATTGTGCGTCAGCCACTTGAGACTCTTGAAGTAACAGATAAGTTTGACTTCAATATCACAGTCTCTGGCGGTGGTAACAGTGGACAGGCCGGTGCAATTCGCCACGGTATCGCAAGAGCCCTATTAAAGTACGACACCGAGAATCGGTCGGAGCTTCGCAAGGCAGGCTTCCTGACTCGTGATGCGAGAGAAGTGGAGCGTAAGAAAGTCGGCTTGCGAAAAGCGCGTCGAGCTACACAGTTCTCTAAGCGATAACAGCATGTCACCCGGACATTGTCCGGGAAAGCAAGAGCATCGAAAAAGCCCGCACGCAGCGGGCTTTTTTTTAACTGCAGTTTTTTGCAGGAATTTTAATACGATGTCGGGCGTTTTTTAAACATGCTGATTGCGCTGACATAGATGGTATTTACAACCGTATTCCAATTCCAACACTCAGTGTAACAGGCTGGTAGTCGATGTTACTAACGAGACCACCGCCATCAGCTTCTTCCTCCAGGTTTAGTCCTGTCAGGTTTGAGTAGCGGATTTCGCTGGTCAGATAGAATCTTTCTGAGAGAGTGTATTCAACACCCGTCATTGCCTGAAAACCGAGTGGGCCGGAATCAGAGAAAGATCGCTCACCTGAAGAGTTCTCGCTGTCCAGATCTATTTCCTGAACCCATGTCACTCCGCCACCTACCCACGGTATCAGGCTGCTCCCCGAGCTAAAGGTATAACGACCGTTAACGTAGAAAATGTTACTGGCGTAGTTACCACCGGGCAGCTCCACGCTGTCTGACGTTGTAATAACCGTATCATTGGCCCGGTATTCCCAGCCAATTTCTGATACCCAGTTTGAATCTGAGTAGTCATATCGAAGGCTGAGTCCGGCGGTGAATCCGTCATCCACTGAAACATTTGCCGGACCGTCGGCAATGTTTTCGGCATTACTGAAAGCGAGCGATTGATCGCCCAGCAGACTCAGTCCAACGTAGGGGACAACAGACCATCCCTTTTCTGATTTACTGACAGGCTGTGCTGGAGTGCTGATAGCGAGTCCGGGATACATGGTCCTGGATGCGCTATTTGCACCGTTCGTCATCGATTCTGACCCCGACCCGTCCAGCGGCCCGCTGGCAGTACAATTGTTACTGGAAATTCTGCAGCTCGGGCCGTGGTTTCTTGTTGCGTGGTTACTAATAAATTTGCCGGTGTTATTGCCGTCTTCGCACTTGCAGGTAAGATCTGACGATGCGGTGGTCGTCAATGAAGAGCTTGTTAATAAAGTGCCCAAAGCTGATCCAGCGTTGCCACCACGAACCACAGAAACAGTTGATTTGATCTCCGATCAGGATTCCGTTTCCAGTTTGTCAACTCGGCAGGAAAATGAATTACAGAGGCAGCAATTTTTATTGAATCTGCCTGGTGTTATTGGTACTGATTTGATTGCCGTATCCAGTGACCTGCACTATCTAAACGTTTGGACGGTGTCAGGGCGTACCACTGTTCTGGGCAGTCTGCGAGACGTTGTCGATGAGCTCAGCGATGTCGGAATGCAAGTACACCGTTCGCGTTGGATTGCACATTCACACGTGCGGCGAATTGTAGGGAACTCTAAAGAAGCGGCTTGCATTATGTCGAACGAGTTGCGTGTACCAGTCAGTCGGCGGCGTTGGAAGTCTGTCAGAGAGCACTATGGCCGCGGAGTCGTGCACACCTCTTAAGCTGTTGCGTTTTCGATAACCCTTAAACTGCTCTAAATCGGAGCGACGCGTGCTCTTTGCAAGATGCGTAATTTTTCTAACTCAGAGCAAAAATGTACTGCAGTTGACTACTGGGAGCTTCAACTGCTCGTTGTGCCATGTTTAACGAAGTTTGAATGCAGCCTCAAGGTTTTTCAGAGAAGTCAGGTTGTGTGCACTGGTATAGAGGTCGAGGTGGGGCAGCACAGCATACAAAGACTTCTCAACGGGTAAGGGTTCGGGGTTAGTGCCTCGACCGAGTAGCGGGTTCACCCAGACCACTTTTCGACTCTTTGATTTTATCTGCAGTATTTCTGAGACCAGATCATCGGGGTCGCCACTGTCGTAGCCGTCGCTGAAAATAATCACAATTGTATTGTTGTGCAGCGCCTGGCCTGCGTGGTTCTGATTAAAATTAATCAGGGATTCTGCAATGCGAGTGCCACCCAGCCATCCGCTGGAAAGGTTTTTAAGTTTGCTCTCCAGTCGCCGGGTGCTCTTATCTTTTAACTCATTACCGATATGAATCAGATCGGTATGAAAGGCATAGGCATCAGTATCTTTAAATACCTGCAGCAAGCCGCGTGCGAATCTTAAAAACAGGTAGCTGTAGATTTCCATGGACTGACTTACGTCGAGCAGCAATAGAAACCGGGGCGGTGATTTTTGTTTGCGTCGAAAATGTAGCTCAAACGGCCAGCCGCTGTAGCGCAGGCTGTTGCGTGCAGTACGGCGCGGGTCCAGTTGTCCGCGTAATCGGTCTTGCCTTGCGCGTCTGCGCAGGCGTTTTTGCATGCGGCGCGCTATGTCGTCAACTATGCGCTCGATACGGCGCATATCGTGTGGATTAAAAACAAACCGGAAATCACGTTGAGCCAGAGTGCGCGCGTCGCTGGCACCGCCTGAATGTATATCAATGGTTTCTGTGTGACCGGCCAGTGTTTTCTCCTGTGCCAGAGACTCAGAAAAATAGGAAAGCCCGGTTGTTTGAGAGCCTCTTTGGGATTGATCGGCCTCAGTAGTCTCTTGTTCCTCGTTGTTGCCCGGAGCCCACCAATAGATTTTGAATAGTATTGGAAATTCGCGCCACTGCGATTGAGACTGGCAGAAAATGCACCGGAGCGTATCTCGCAATAACGTCTCTGAACTCAGTGCACCTTGTGTAACCGCCAGATGAGCGGCTTTAATATCAGTACTGTTTAAGTCGAAGCCGTTGGCACGCAGCTGATGGGCAAAGCCAAACAGGCGATTAGCGATAAAAGTATCGGTATGCGGGTTTTGGTGGTTCCTCATATTCCGATTTTATTTTTTAAGACAAAGGTGTGCATGAACGTATTACTAAAGTGAGCTCGACTCCTGACGATTTGAATGTTGCATGACCTGTCTAATCCATTCTTTGTTCGCCTGCTCTCTGTCTGTTCTTGTTTTAAGCAGACAACCAAGAGTGGTTTCAATTTTTGGCAATGATTTTTCCAGATCATCGACTTGAATTTGCAATAGTGCACCTGTCCAATCCAGTGTCTCCGCAATACCCGGCGTTTTTTTAAGATCCTGCTGTCGCAAATTCTGTATAAAAGAAACGATTGATTTTGCCAGCTCAGGTTGTATATCGGGCAGATGGGTCAGCAGAATTTGAAGTTCTTTTTCATACGACGGGAAGTCGACAAAGTGATACAGGCATCGTCGTCGAAGCGCATCGCTTAAGTCACGTGTGGCGTTTGATGTAAGAATTACAAGCGGCTTGTGTTTGGCGGTGATGGTGCCGATCTCGGGTATGGTTATCTGGAACTCGGCGAGCACCTCCAGTAGAAAAGCTTCAAACTCATCGTCAGCACGATCAATCTCATCTATCAAAAGTACCGAGGGAGTATCAGACGTAATGGCTTGCAGAAGAGGACGTTTCAGCAGGAAAGCTTCTGAGAATATTTCCTCTTCAGTCGTGTGAGTAGAGGCGTCTTTTTGTTCTCTCAGTCGGACAGTCATTAGCTGCCTTTGATAATTCCACTCATACAAGGCCATATTGCTATCAAGGCCCTCATAGCATTGCAAACGCACCAGTGGTGACTGACTGGTTTTGGCGAGTGCAATGGCAACTGCTGTTTTGCCTACCCCGGCATCACCTTCCAGCAACACAGGTCTTTGCAGCGCGCTCGCGAGATGCAGCGTGGTAGCGAGATCGGCACCTGCAATGTATCCACATTCAGCCAGACTCTGTGCGAGCTTGTCTGTCTCATTCATTTATTGTTCTTCCGGCATCTATTTTTCTTCCAGTGCTGCGGCTGTGATTGCAAACCGATTATTTGTGTTAGCTGATCTGTATCTGTCTTGCTACCCACTGATGAAAGTGCAGCGTATGTTGATCCATTACCGGTGAAAATACACCGCCCTTATAAGCCGGAGATTGCCTTCCGGCCTGCATACCTTCCACCGCGAATATATCTTCACTGAAAACCTCTCGCCATGACTCGACCATTGATTTTCTATGCTCGGCGTATTTTTCATCCGTTGCAACGTCACCCAAAAACATAAGCTGTACTCTTTCAAGCGATGTTGTCTCGTCGATTGGCAGTATAGTCATGGTAAAAAAGTGATCTGACTGCAAACCGAGCAGGGTATTTGGATAGAGCACTGGATACTCCGCAAAATTCTTCTCGTTCGCGGGCCAACTGCTGATGCTTCCGGTATCGCCCGCTGGAGTTGTGTAGCTGCTTGAGCCCTGGCCGGCGTAATTTTCACCTCGATCTATGTCGTAGTGTTTTTCAAGTGGTGAGTATGAATTTAGACCCGGATGTACCCAGGGCAGGTGGTAGGCCTCGAGGAAATTCTCGACCGCCAGCTTCCAGTTGCTGTTAACGATTAATTCCATCTTTGCATCGCTGCCTGGTGAAAGCTCTGCGAGAGTATCAGCACTTACCCATTTGCTCCACCGTTGTGTCAATGGCGCTATAAAGTCTTTAAACGGTTCTGCGTTGCCGGAAAGATTAATAAAAATATTATCCATCCATAGTTCGGCGCGAATTGGTTTTAATCCATTCACGGTTGGATCGAAGTCCTTGTGATGATTACTATCGGTGCCACCAATCATCGGCGTACCTTTAAGATTACCTGCAAAGTCATACGTCCAGCTGTGGTATTTGCAGCGGATTAAGCCGGTACCAAGCTTTCCGGCCTCGGTCACCAGCAGCATGCCTCTGTGGCTGCAGACATTGTGAAAAACTCGCAACTCACCTGCAGAGTTTCTGGTCAAGAGAATGGGGTAACCCATAAAGTTCACCGGTACAGCCCAGTTATTGGGAACATCTGAGCCGAATCCGATGCAGGCCCAGCTGTTTGACATGACATGATCCCGATCCAGCTTGAATGCTGTTGAGCCGGTGTAGCATTCGTTCGGCAAGCCATTGGCTGTTTCAATCGGCTGCAGTACGCGATCAAGGTGCAGGTTGATTTTGTTTTCCTGATTCAATTTTTATCACCTCAAAGATGCAGAAGGGTATTTGGCCGAATTATCAGTGATGCCCGGAGCAGTTGCAATTCGGGTCGAGCCTCTTTAAGCCAGCATAAGGGTATGTTGGCTCTGCTTGCAAATATAAGATCGCAAAACCAGCACCAGCAATGTTGACCCTTTTGGTAGCTATTTAGTGCGGTTGGCCCGATCGAATTCATTGCGTAGTTGAACCAGCTCGGCGACTATAGAGATGGCAATTTCAGCAGCACTGCGGCTGCCAATGGATAATCCCACCGGGCCGCGCAATCTTTCAACATTTTCAACACCAATATCGTGCAGACGTTTCCTGCGTCGTTCATTGTTTGCGCGTGAGCCGAGTGCGCCGACATACCAGGTGTTGGATGGCAGTGCCTCAATCAGTGCTGAGTCATCGAGATTAGAGTCGTGGGTTAATGCCAGTACAACGCTGTGATGATCTGTCGCGTGTTCTAGCACCGCTTCGTCCGGAAGTGACGATACCAATTGGCAGCCCGGGACATTAAAACTGCTTGCGTACTCTGCTCTTGGTTCGCATACGATCACTTCGTAGTCAAGTGCCTGTGCAAATTGTGCAACGTAGCGGGATAGTTGTCCGCCACCGATTAATAAGATGCGCCATCCTGGTCCAAATACTTTTCTGATTTGAGATCCGTCGTAGAGAAACTCAACTGTACGATCCACTATTTGATGCTTAACGGCCGGTTTAATGCCGTCATTTACGGGATTTTTTGCGGCGTGTTTTGCAGTCTGTTTCATATCGCGTTGCTGCTCTGCGCCGACTGCGTGCAGATCGACAGTTCGTGCAATTCGCTTGCGATCTTTTATTGCCTGGAGAATTTCTTTGAGCCCGATTGAATCCTGCAGATTCTCGAATACCAGTTCCAGATGGCCTCCACATGGCAGTCCGAAGCGCCGTGCTTCATCATCACTTATCTCATGTGAAAATGCCTGTGCCCGATCCGTATCATCAATGCGTACTGCCAGCTGCTTTTCGATGCATCCACCAGAGACTGAACCTACCAGATGACCATCGTTGCGAACCGCGGCAATAGAACCCGGTGGCCTGGGTGATGAACCCCAGGTTTTTGCGACGGTAATTAGTTCGACAGAATGACCGTTGTCGAGCCATTCGATCGCCTGATTCAATACCTCGACGTCGCTGTTTTGAATGATGCCGTTGTCAGCCATGAGAATAGGTTTTTTCCGCCAGCTTGCTAAAGAGTGGACTGCGCCAACATGGTAGCAGACAGTATAGCCAGAAAGATCAGTGTGATAGTCCGGAATGATCTTTTATAGTGACTGAAGCATAGGTGTCCGATGTAGAGTCCGGGAATCATTGGTAACAGCATTGTTAGCCATTGAGTCAGAGTCTCACCCACCATCATGCCGTTGAATGTTGAAAACAAAGCAGCGTAGATTGATGTGACCAGCAACAATACGATCATTGTGGTGCGTACTTTGGTGGAGTTCATTGTCGTTAATAGCAGCATCACCATACCGCCCAGCCCGCCAATACTACCGAGTCCGCCGAATACCCCCATAACAATGCCAGTGGCAAACCAAAAGCCAGTGGAGGGTGTTATTGAAAAACGTGATTGAGTGAGTAGTATGAGTGTTGCCAGAAGCACGAGACTGGCTATAGCTACATTTGCAATGTTATTCGGCATAATTAACAACAATTGCAATGCCAGTGGAGTACTGATTGCTGCGCCCACAAAAATGATACCGACGATCTTCCATTCAACATCCAGCGAGATAGATCGGTAAAATAACACGCTTGCCGTAATCTCCAGCAGTATTAGTAGTGGTACTAATTCGTGCGCCGGTATCCAGCGCGTCATTATGGTGACAAGTATTGCCGATAAGCCAAATCCGGTATAGCCCCTGACGATTGCTGCAACAAAAACAAGTAATGCCAATATGCCTGTCATTATTGCAGTAGCTTTTCAAGAAAAGGTGCTGTGTGTGATTTTTTAGACTTGGCGATTTTTCCGGGAACACCCTGAGCGATAAGGCGCCCGCCGCCATCACCTCCTTCCGGACCAAGATCAATTACCCAGTCTGAGTTGGCCATAAGTTCAAGATTGTGCTCAATGACAATAACGCTGTTACCGGATTCGACAAGCTGATGCAAAACACCGATGAGTTTGTCAACATCGGCCATATGTAATCCGACAGTTGGTTCATCCAGAACGTACAGCGTGTGGGTTAGTTTTCTGCCTCGCCTGTCTTCTTTGCCGGTTCCGGCTTTAGCGAGTTCAGATACCAGTTTTATGCGTTGTGCCTCGCCGCCTGAAAGTGTCGGACTTTGCTGGCCGAGCGTCAGGTAGCCCAGACCAACATCCTTTAGCAGCTGTAACGGGTGAGCGACGTTTTTATGGGCACTGAAAAACTCAACGGCTTCATCAATGCTCATTTGTAAGACATCGCCAATGGATTTACCTTTGTAAAGCACGCTTAAAGTCTCTGAGTTAAAGCGCGCGCCGCGGCAAACTTCGCACGGTACTTTTACATCTGGCAGGAAGCTCATTTCTATTTTTGTCATTCCCTGGCCGTCACAACTGGCGCAGCGGCCCTCCGCAACGTTGAACGAAAAGCGACTTGCCGAATAACCGCGTACCCTGGCTTCGGTCGCATCAGCGAATATGCGTCTGATGTTATCCCAAAATCCGATATACGTAGCGGGGCAGGAGCGTGGGGTTTTACCGATGGGTGTTTGATCTACCTCCAGTACCCTCGATACAGTCTGCCAGCCACTGATGTTTTGAGCACCGGCGATTTTTACTTTTTTCTTTTTGTTTTCGCGGCTTAACAAGGCTCTGAGATTGTCAGCCAGTACTGAGCGCACCAATGTGCTTTTTCCGCTGCCTGAAACACCTGTGACTGAAACCAGCTTGCTAAGCGGAATTTTCACGTCAATCTTTTTAAGGTTGTGAAGTGTCGCCGCCTTGATGCTAATGGCACCGGAATCTTTTTTACGTGTCGGGAAGTAGGGGTGTGATTTTGGTTTGGCCAGCGCTTTGCCAGTGACCGAATTAGGATCTTTGATGAGCTGCTTCAATGTGCCTCGCGCCACAACTTCACCACCCTCAATGCCTGCTCCCGGGCCAAGGTCGATAATATGATCGGCACGTCTGATGGTGTCTTCGTCGTGCTCCACCACAACAATTGTATTGCCTTTGGAACCCAGATCTTCGAGTGTGTCCAGCAGCATCTGGTTATCACGGGAATGCAGCCCTATAGTAGGTTCGTCCAAAATATAGCAGACCCCCTGTAAGTTTGATCCGAGCTGAGAAGCCAGCCTGATGCGCTGTGCCTCTCCACCGCTTAGGGTGGGAGCGGCGCGGTCCAGAGTCAAATAAGACAATCCCACTTGATTCAGAAACTGCAGGCGGGAATTGATTTCAACCAGTATGTCGGCGGCAATTGCCATGTCGCGGCCTTTGAGCTTGAGCCGGGCAAACCAATTGCCAGATTCCTTTATTGACATTGCATTGAGCTGCGCGATGTTCTGCTTCTGGTATTTAACCGATAAAGCGACCGGATTAAGTCTTAGGCCGTTGCAGCTTTCGCAGATAATGTCATCTTCGTTTTCCTGTAGCCAGTAGTTCTCTTCTCCGGTTTGCTCTTCATCAAATTCAATGCTGCATAGCCCGGTACCGAAGCAGTCTTCGCACCAGCCATGTTTTGAATTATAGGAAAAAAGTCGAGGATCGAGCTCTGGAAAGCTCAGACCGCAACTGGTGCAGGCACGCTTTATAGAAAACAAGGTATCTTTTTTACCACCTGCAACAGCGACTTTAAGAACGCCTTTGCCGTAGTCGAGCGCGCGCTGTAACAGTTCGGAAGTTTTAGTTCCGGTGCGAGCGTTGATGGTGATTTCACCGATAGGTAAATCAATATCGTGCTCTTTGAATCGATCTAGCCTCGGCCATGGTTCAACCGGTATTAATTCTCCATCTACACGAAGTTCATCAAAGCCCCGTTTGTCGGCCCATTTGGCCAGGTCAGTGTAGTAGCCCTTGCGCGATACAATCAGAGGTGCAAGAACAACAACTTTTTTACCTTTGAACTGTTTGCTTATTTGATCCTGTATGCCCTCGAGGGTTTGTGCGTCAATGGGCTTTTCGCAATCGGGGCAGTGTTGTGTACCGAGCTTTACATACAAAAGTCGCATGAAATGATAGAGCTCAGTCATTGTGGCGACGGTACTTTTTCGACCACCGCGACTGGTACTTTGTTCTATAGCAACCGTCGGCGGAATGCCCAGAATGGCATCAACATCCGGCCTGGAGGCGGGTTGTACGAACTGTCGTGCATAGGCATTGAGTGATTCCAGGTATCTGCGCTGTCCCTCATTAAAAAGAATATCGAACGCAAGAGTGCTCTTGCCACTGCCGCTGAGCCCTGTAATCACCGTGTATTTGTCCCGCGGAATCCGGACGTCAATTTTTTTGAGATTATGTTCCCTGGCATTAACCACGCTGATGTCATCGCCGGTGTAAATTGCCTGTGATTCATCGACCGTTGCAGGATCTGACTTTACTCGACTGAATTCGTCTATGGCGTTTTCGTACTCTATTAACGATTTTCCGGTATGACTCTTTTTGAGTGATTTGATTTTCTTCTGTGTGCCGCACGCTATAAGAGATCCGCCTGCATCTCCGCCTTCGGGACCCAGGTCTATTATCCAATCGGCATTGCTAATTACATCGAGGTTGTGTTCAACAACAATTAGCGAATGCCCTTCGTGGAGTAATTGTTCAAATGCAAACAACAGTTTTTTGATGTCATCAAAATGCAAGCCGGTAGTTGGTTCATCAAACAGGAACAGTTTTTTATCTTCGTTTGATCTGGCCGACTTTTTTGCTTTGGCAAGATGCGCTGCGAGCTTCAGCCTTTGTGCCTCTCCTCCACTTAACGTGGGTACTGGTTGGCCGAGTGTTAAGTAGCCAAGGCCGACATCGATTAACGGGCTTAACGCTTTAAGAATATCTTTATAGTCGGCGAAAAAATCTACCGCATCGTCTACTGTCATCTCCAGTGTGTCGGAAATACTTATTGCTTTTCCGGATTCCGGGTGCACCAGCTTGATGTCCAGAACCTCGTCCCGATAACGGCTGCCGTTGCAAGCGTGGCAACGCAGATAGACATCACTCAGAAATTGCATCTCCACATGCTCGAATCCACTTCCCGAACAGGTCGGACAGCGCATGCCGGAGTTAAAACTGAAGCTGCTTGCGGTATAGCTGCGTCGTTTTGCTTCAGGGTCTTCTGCAAATAGTTTGCGGATACCATCAAATGCACCGGTGTAACTGACCGGGTTGGAACGGGCCGATTTGCCGATTGGCGATTGATCAACCATCACAACTTCGTCTATATGCTGATGACCGGTGATTGATTTATGAACACCAGCCAGCTCTGTGGGTTTACCTTTTATGCGGCACAGAGCACGGTATAGCGTGTCCTGAATCAGTGTTGATTTGCCTGAACCACTAACGCCGGTAATGCATACCAGTCGGTTTAACGGAAATTCCACATCGACGTTCTTAAGGTTATGCTCAGCTGCTCCTGTGAGGATGATGCTTTTCTTTGCTTTATCGCTCCTTGTATTGATTGTTTGGGAACGATCAAGATTTTTACTGCGATTTAGATAGGCGGCGGTTAATGATTTTTTTGCCACAGCCAATTTTTTTGTATTACCGAAAAATGTAACCTCTCCTCCATGGCTGCCCGGACCCGGTCCCATATCAATAACTTTGTCTGCGGCAAGAATAATCTGTGGATCATGTTCTACAACGAGTAGTGAGTTACCGGAATCGCGCAACCGTTTGAGAACTCCAATGACACGGTCGATATCTCGGGGGTGCAAGCCGATACTGGGTTCATCCAGTACAAATAGCGTATTGACCAGTGAAGTGCCAAGTGCGGTGGTAAGATTGATCCGCTGTACTTCCCCACCACTTAAGGTGCGTGATTGTCTGTCGAGCGTCAGATAGCCAAGACCCACATCATTAAGGTATTTTACACGCGACTTTATTTCATCCATAAGCATCCTGGTTGCTTCGTCGAGCGGTGCAGGTAGCTGCAGTGAATCGAAAAAGCGAATACAGTCACTTAGTGGTAGTTGCATAATGTCATGCAGCAACAGTCCGGGTAGTTTGTTAAGTTTGGCAGGTGTTAACTTATTCCCCGTCGGTATAAAGCGCTTTTCAGTTTTTAGTACAGCTGTTGCATTCCTGAATGTACCGACCCGCCACCACAGGGCTTCCGGTTTTAGTCGGGCGCCATCGCAGGTAGTGCACGGGGTGTAGGATCGATACTTTGAAAGCAGCACCCGTACATGCATTTTATAACTACGGGTTTCTAGCCAGTCGAAAAATCTACTAACGCCATACCAGTGGTTGCCATCCCAGTCACCTTCGCCTTCAAGAACCCAATTTTTTTGCTTTGCAGTGAGTTTTTTCCAGGGCTTGTCAGTGGGGATTTTGTGTTTTTTGGCGAATTTAAGCAGGTCTTTCTGGCAGATTTCATTTGTTTTAGTTTGCCATGGCTTGATTGCACCGCCTGCGAGCGTTAATGACTCATTAGGCACTACCAGGTTGTAGTCAATTCCCATGGTACGTCCGAAGCCGCGGCAGGCATCGCATGCACCCAATGGTGAGTTAAAAGAAAAAAGGCTGGGTGTCGGTTCTCTAAAATGCTTATCGCAACCTGCGCAGATGAAGTCTGCTGAAAAGTGTTCAGCCTTACCGGCTTTTCGGTCAGCATCAAGCGGATACCAGGTAGCTTTGCCACGGCCGTGCTTAAACGATGCTTCCAGTGCTTCAGTTATGCGGCTTTTGTTTTCAGCTGTGAGTCGAAAGCGATCTTGTATAACTTCGATAGAATCTTTGCGCTGTTTATGGATTCTTGTATAGCCTTGTCGCTGAAGCCAGGTTTCTATTTCTTCAGCGGTAAAGTTTTCTGGTATCTTGACAGTAAAGGTAACCATTGCCCTTTGTGTGGTCGGAACTGTTTTGTTGGAGTTTTCAGCTGCCGCCAATTGTGCGCTGGCTATTTGATCCGCGGTGTCACGTTCAACTTTTTTGCCACAGTCCGGGCAATGCAGGTTTGCAGCTCTTGCAAAAAGTAATTTGAGATGATCGTTAAGTTCAGTCATTGTGCCGACTGTTGAACGTGAAGTTCTAACCGGGTTAGTCTGATCAATGGCAATTGCCGGTGGTATACCGTCGATACGATCAACTTTGGGTTTGTCCATGCGATCGAGAAATTGTCTCGCGTAGGGCGAGAATGTTTCAACGTAACGTCTTTGGCCCTCGGCGTAGATGGTGTCGAATGCCAGTGAAGATTTGCCTGAGCCACTGACGCCCGTGATCACGACCAGCTCACCGTGCGGGATTTTTATATCGAGGTTTTTTAAATTGTTCTGTGTCGCGTTTTCAACGACGATAGTCTTTAGCGGCATTTGAGATCTTTTTGAGGTCTGGAACGTCGGGTAATAAGTCAGTATATCTGGTCTGTGTCGCGTTTAACTACCGGATTTCAGTGCGGCAGGAACCTTGGATTATCTGGTGTGTCTCAGTGTAGAATTGTGGTACATCGGCGTCATAGACGCTTCTTCCACTTACGCTCATCCACAAGGCAGGCTGGTTTTATGAGGAAAGTTCTTTTAGTAGAGGATGACCCGGATCTCGCGCAGTTGGTTTTACTTCAACTGCAGGATATTGACGTTGAATGCCGATGGATAGCCAATGGCCGTGAAGCGCTCGAAGTTGCAACAAACGAGTCATTCGATATGTTGCTTTTGGACGTAATGTTGCCCGAAGTCGATGGGCTTGAGATCTGCAGAACGGTCAGGTCCGTGAATCGACACATACCGATAATGATGCTGACAGCGAAAGTCTCTGAAATGGACCGGGTTCTGGGCCTTGAGCTTGGTGCAGATGACTACATCACCAAACCCTTCAGTATGATGGAGCTGCTGGCACGCGTTAAGGCGATGCTGCGCCGGGTTAATGTAACCGAAGAGCAAGGCGCGAGCGGAGGCACCTCCAGTGAGGAGCTTGAATTTAAGGACCTGAAATTACAGACTGATAGCCGGCGCGTTTATATTAGTGACAGTGAAGTGGAACTGACTCCCAAGGAATACGACTTACTACTGCATTTTATTACCAACCCCGGAAAAGTTTTTTCCAGAATGGATTTACTTGACAAGGTTTGGGGCTATCAATATGAAGGGTATCACCACACGGTTAATTCGCATATCAACCGTTTACGCACCAAAATAGAAAAGAATGCGGCGGAGCCTGAATATATACTCACCCGATGGGGTGTCGGCTATGAGTTTGCGACTGAGTGACCTGCGCTCGCTGTTTATCGGTGGGGCAAAAGCTATGTCTAGCCACTGTAATGGCTTATTGTTTTGATTAAGTCGCTCTACGCAAAGCTTGCACTGACTTTGATCGTATTGTTGTTTGTCACAGCGATTGTCTATTCTGCTATTGCATACTATTTGACACGTTCGAATATTATTGCTGACGTACAACGGGAGAACGCAGATATTGCGGCAAACCTGTCTATCGAAATCACACAGACGGTGAGTGGCGAGATAGATGGTAATTTTATTGAACGGTTATTCCGTACGATGTCGACCGTCAATCCGGACGTTCAGCTCTATGTACTCGATGCAGATGGTGTGATTGCATCCAGCTCTGTCGAAGATACTCCGCTGGCACGTAACCAGGTGAGCGTTGATTTGTTGCGTCCGTTTTTGTTGCCTGACAGGAAACTTCCATTATTCGCGGAGGATCCGCTGGCAGAAAGTTCATTAGTGACTTTCTCGGCGGCGGAAATCATTGTCAGAGATGAACTGGCCGGTTATTTATACATCACGTTAAGTGCACCCGGCGAGGAGAGTGACAGTGGCCCGCGCAAACTTATTTCGACTATTGGCATATCAGCTTTGCTGGGCAGTTTGCTGGTTTCCCTGCCGAGCGGACTTTATATTTTTAGACGAATTACATCGCGATTGCGAGTCCTGAGTACGGAAATTGAGGCGTTCAGAAATTCCGGATTTCGCAACACAACCAGTTATAAGGACCTGTCGAAAGACACCTCAGATGACGAGATATCGAGGCTTGGTGCGAGTTATAGTGAGATGGCAAACCGGATTGTCGATCAGATTCATTTACTTGAGGCACAAGACAAAAACAGACGGTCATTTATAGCCAATATTTCCCACGATCTGCGCACACCGCTGACTGCTACTCAGGGGTATCTGGAAATGGTGTTGCACAAAAATGATAGTTTGGATGAGGCACAGAGAGAGCAATATCTCGGAGTTGCACTCAAACATAGTAATCGTCTCAAAGCACTGATAAGCGATCTCTTTGAACTGGCTAAGCTTGAAGATCGGAGCGAATCACTTGAAATGGAATCTGTCTGCTTAACCGAGGTTATTGGTGACGTGCATCAGGGGTGCATACCTCAGGCTCAGAAAAAAAACATTACGCTTGAATGTAATGGTGTTGACAAGGTTGTTTTTGTTACGGGTGATCTTGCTTTGATTGATCGTGCCATCAGTAATTTACTGGTAAATGCTATCCAGTACACACCGGTCGACGGCAGAGTGGTTGTTACACTCGAGTCGGACGAAGAGAACAATATGGTGCAACTGCGAGTTGAAGACAACGGCCCCGGCATTGCTCCGGAGGAGCTGAATAAAATATTTAAACGGTTTCATCGTGCTGACAATGAACACAATGAAAGTGGTAACGCGGGGCTTGGTCTGGCGATCACGCAGCGGATAGTGGCGTTGCATGGTGACACACTTAAAGTCGAGAACACGGGTGGTGGTACCCGCTTTTCTTTTTGTCTGCCGGCAGCAACAGTATGTGTTGTAGCGTGACGCGTTATCATTGTAACCGCTTCACATGTAATATCTTGTTGACCCGCGCTCAAAGTAGATTATCTATTGAGTGAAGTTGGCAACACAGTAGAGGTTAGCGATTCTGTCTGGATACCAGCCAGACACCACTGGCAGCTACTACCATCCCGGCCCATGCCATGGCGGTCATTTTTTCGTCGAGCATTAGCCAGGCAATAAAGGCAGATACCGGCGGCACCAGAAAAAACAGTGCTGATACTTTGGTTGCTTCACCGCGTCGTATCATCATCAGTAACAAACTGATTGCGAGTATTGAATTGCAAATCACCAGATAGGCCAGCGCCAGTAAAAATGGCACTGTGACGTTGATATTCATCGGCTCGAAGAACATTGCCAGTGGCAATGTGCAGAGAAACCCTACGGCATATTGAACTGTATTACTGGTGATTGGGTGGTGTTCGTGGCCGTATTGTTTTTCGACGATTGTAGCGATTGCAAATGCAAACAATGCGGTGCTTGAAAATAACACAACTTCCGTGGTGACTGATTGCACACCGCTGTTGCCGACAATCACCAGCGTCGTGCCGCAAAGCCCCAGCAGGAGGCCAAACCATCTGACAGGTGTGACTTTCTCTTGTGAGAGCTTTGGCATCACGAGAGCTACCAGAATCGGTTGCAAAGATGTGATTAAAGCGACAGCGCCCGCTGATCCTCCCAACGAAAAAGCCACCCAGGCAGTTCCGAAGTAGACAACCTGAATAAGAAAGCCCACCAGCATTAGATGCGTCCATTGGCTGCGGCTTGCTGGCAGAGACGGCTTTACGACGATCAGGAAGGGTAGCAGCAACAACAGGACACAGAAATAACGCAGTGCGAGCAGCGTTAACGGATCGGCATCGTGTATGCCTATTTTGGCAACTGTGAACCCGCCGGACCAGAGCAACAGGAATATGACTGGTGCAGCGCGCACCAGCTGGGTTTGGCTCATGGTTAATTGTTCTATCTGTGAGGCCGGGGTGCGTTACCTGGAATGTCGGATCTGGCTTTTGGCCAGGGTGTGAGTCAAGGCAGTTGCTGATATCAGTCTGTCGAAAGCCGAGACAATAACGTTCATCCGGCGCTTTTGCCAGCAGAGCTTGACCCTGCTGTGTAGAGTACTAGGCTTGAGGGATACCACATCTATTAAAACGAGGCAGTGTATATGCGAAAGTTAAGAAAAATTGGTTCCGGCCTGGCACTCAGTATGCTGCTGACGCTGATAGCTGCCTGTGGCAGCGATACCCCTGATCGTGCCCAGGCTCAGGATGATTCTGCTGTAGCTGAGGCTGGAGATACCGCGGTAGTTGCAGATACATCAGACTCTTCGGGTGTCGGTGTTGTGGTGAGTACCAATCTGGGTGATATCGAGCTTTTGCTCGATGATCAAAAAGCACCGTTGAGTGTGGCGAATTTCCTTGCCTATTCAGATAGTGGCCACTATGAAGGCACAATATTTCATCGAGTTATTCCAGGGTTTATGGTGCAGGGTGGTGGCTTCGATGAGGCGCTGCAACAAAAAGCAACTCAGGATCCAATAAAGAACGAAGCCGGCAACGGGCTTAAGAATCTTAAATACACTATTGCCATGGCGCGCACAGGCGTCGTAGATTCTGCCACGTCGCAATTTTTTATTAACGTGGTCGACAATGGCTTTCTTGATCACAGCAATACCAGTGCAGCTGGTTTCGGTTATGCAGTGTTTGGTCGGGTAGTAGCGGGTCAGGACGTTGTAGATCAGATTGCCGCATCCGCAACCGGTGCAGCCGGCCGTTTTTCAAAAGATGTACCGGTCGAAACTATTGTAATTCAGGGTGTGAGTCGCAAGTAGAATTGTCTGTACAGATCAGATTTTCGAAAGACAAAAAAAACCCTCCTGACGACCGTCAGGCGGGTTTTTTGTTACTGCGTTTTTAGTATCTGATTACTTAGTAAATTCCGGATAGGCTTCCATCCCGCATTCACTAACATCTGCACCTTCGTACTCTTCTTCTTCAGAGATTCTGATGCCGAAGATCAGTTTTATGAGCAGCCATACAACAAATGATGCGGCGAATACCCAGGCAAATATTACTGCTCCGCCCAATGCCTGTGCTGCAAAAGAAGCGTCAGAGTTGGTTAAAGGAACAATCATCAGTCCAAAGATACCAACTACACCGTGCACGGAGATTGCTCCAACCGGATCATCAATCCGAAATTTTTCAAGCGCGATGATCGAGTAGACAACAATGACGCCTGCAACTGCACCAAACAGTGAAGCCATTGCGGGAGTAGGTGTTGAAGGCTCTGCAGTAATTGCAACCAGTCCTGCCAGTGCACCGTTCAGCGCCATGGTCAGATCGGCCTTGCCAAACATTAGTCTTGCAACTATCAGTGCGGCAACGGAACCTGCTGCGGCTGCAGCGTTGGTGTTTAGAAACACGACTGCAACTGAGTTAGCATTGGCAATATCACCCAGCTTCAGTACAGAGCCACCATTAAAACCAAACCAGCCCATCCACAGGATAAAGGTACCCAGGGTTGCAAGCGGCAGGTTAGCGCCCGGTATTGCGTATATTTGGCCGTTAGGGCCGTATTTGCCTTTACGAGCTCCTAGTAACAATACACCTGCGAACGCAGCGGTAGCACCTGCAAGGTGGACAATACCTGAGCCTGCAAAATCAGAGAAACCGACACCGCCAACTTCAAGGTTGAACATTCCAAATACTGACTGCCCGCCCCACGTCCAGCTGCCTTCAAGCGGGTAAATAACACCAGTCATAACAACAGTGAACAATAAAAATGCCCAAAGCTTCATGCGCTCTGCAACTGCACCTGACACAATAGACATTGCTGTCGCGACAAAAACTACCTGAAAAAAGAAATCAGAAGCGTTTGAGTATACCGAATCACCGCCGAAGCCTGCCTCAGCTGATTCTGCCAGTACGCTGGCTACCAGATCAGCGCCTTGTTCCGCACCGTCTTTTTCAATTCCGGCAAGCAGGTAACCGCCGCCATACATCAGTTGATAACCAACCAGTAAATACATTACACACGCGATTGAATATAGTGCGATGTTTTTGGTCAGAATTTCAGTGGTGCTTTTAGTTCTTACCAGGCCCGCTTCGAGCATGGAAAAACCTGCAGCCATCCACATAACCAGCGCGCCACAGATAAGAAAGTAAAAAGTATCTATGGCGTACTGCAGTTCAAAAATTTGTTCTTGCATATTTGTCCCCGGCCTGTGGCCTAAAGTGCTTCTTCGCCGGTTTCACCGGTTCTGATTCG
>CAZYRP010000085.1:0-20519 GCA_964649465.1 uncultured Granulosicoccaceae bacterium
CCTGCTTTTAATTGGGGTGCCAATTGCGATCTCTCTCGCAGGCGCGACAGCCGTGATGGTGTTGTTCGATGACTTCCTTACTTTTGGCACACTGTACGAGGCCTTCTTTATATTTATCAGTAAATATACGCTGATAGCGATACCGTTTTTTATCTATGCCGGTTTCCTTATGGAGAAAACCGGATTAGTTCGTGGCTTGTTTAATTTTGCTGACGCACTGGTTGGCTGGGTACCCGGTGGTTTTGCCTACGCGACTTTACTGTCTGCAGTGATGTTTGGTGCGATCTCCGGCTCTTCAACCGCAATGGCTGCAGCGATGAGCGTGATCGCCTATCCGGAAATGGTTAAACGCGGGTATCCAAAATGGATGGCAGCGGGTGTCATTGCATCAGCGGGAGGAATCGCGCTACTGATCCCGCCCAGTATTACCTTGATTCTGTTTGGTGTGATCACTGAAATATCTATTGTCGATCTGTTTTTTGCAGGCGTAATTCCCGGACTTATGCTCGCCATCAGCGACGCCATTATTATTGTTTCGGTATCAGTGTTTGTAGTAAAGCTACCCGCGGGCACCTTTAGCTGGGCTGCGGTTAGAAAGGCATTTGTTGAGGCATTGCCAGCACTGCTAATGCCGGTACTGGTCCTTGGTGGATTGTATGGTGGCATATTCACACCAACAGAGGCGGGCGCCGCTGCTGCATGTTATGCGCTTGCTTATGGCGTACTGTTCAAGGGCAAACCTTTTATAAAGGAACTAATCCCTGTAACACGCCGCACAATGAATCTGACCGGTATTGTGTTCTTCCTGTTGGGGTGTGTTGGTATATTCCAGTTCTTTCTTGCCAACATGGGCTGGCCGCAGGAAATCGCAGCATGGGTAGGTGACCTGGGCTTGTCCAAACATGCGTTCCTGTTTGCGTTGATGGGTACTTTGTTGTTGCTATCTATGTGGCTAACCGGTGTTGCCATACTTGTACTGACCGTGCCAATCTACTTCCCGGTGGCACTTGCGCTTGGTGTTGACCCGGTTCATTTGGGTATTCTGACAGCACTTTGTATTGAGATTGGCAGCGTCATTCCACCAGTGGGTCTGAATCTTTTCGCTGTAAGCGGTGTGACGAAACTTCCGGTCACGCAAGTTATTCGCGGCTCGTTCCCATTCTGCATATCAGATACTGTTGTTCTGATTATCGTACTTATGTTTCCAATGCTGGCGCTTTGGTTACCGGGGAAATTGATTACTTCATTCTTTTAGTCTACTCAGCATCCGGAAGTCTGATCCAGTGCAATACTCGCTGGCCGTCACTGATGGGTCCATTGTTCTTTATCGGTCTTAATATCATTACCTCGTTTTCAAAGGTAATGTCACGAATCTGGTCGGTACCAAGAAATGCAGGATCAGCTGTGGCGTCAACCCGGGTAATCAGTTGTTTGCCGTCAAACTGATAATCGCCGCAATATGAATTGTATTCACGCGATTCACCTGATGGCAACTCTCTTCTGCTGTCGCATAGTACGCAAACCAAACGTCCGTCTTCTCGCAGCGACAGTAATCCCATACAGGTATCACCACCGCCATACGGGGGATCCAGTTTTCTACCATCTTCGGCGACACATTCGGTGTGAACCAATTGCCAGGTGCCTGTTATTGAATGCATCGATTATCCTCCACGCGTAAACACAGAACCTGATAGTGCCATTACTGTGATAATACACAACGCGTTTTTTTGCGATCACGGCTCGAAATCGCACTGCTGAAGAGATTGACTACAGCAACTAGTACACTCCGAGTGTTACTATAGTCAAATCTTAAGTGCGGGCAAAATATCGAAACACTTCAGACCATATGTCAACGAGTAGTGTTGCTGTCATTGTGAGAGGACGAGTTAGCCGTGAAGCTTTATGTTACAGAGTATTCGCCCTACGCTCGTATGGTGAGAATTCTACTGCGTGAAAAAAAACTGCAACCCCGTGTTGAAGAGATCATTGCTCGTACGCGTAAAAAAAACAGCCCTTATTATGAGATTAACCCGGCAGGGCGTGTACCTTACCTGATAACAGGTGACGGAAGCGGTATAGAAGGGTCGCGACAAATACTCGAATATCTTGACCAACTCGATGACACGCCACTACTTGTGGCATCAAAATCCTTCGATTACTGGGAGTATGCGCGACTGGAAGAATCTGCACGTGGCGTGATGGATGGTGTTTCAGTTTGGGCGCGTGAGCTCAGACGACCAGAGCAAGATCGATCACTGGTTATTATCGAGCATGAAAAAGAACGCGCCGCAAGAGTGCTTCAAGGATGGGAGGCAGAGATTGATCACTCAATCATGCATGGATCTATTAACTATCCCCAGCTGACGCTCGCCTGTGCACTCTGCCTTGATCAGTGGATCTCAAGTTTCTCGTGGCGTCAGAATCACCCACAACTTTCCGAGTGGCTAAAACCGTTTGAATCCCAACCATCATTCCAAGATACCCAACCGCCGTCAGTGATTTAGAGATTGTGACTGGCCGGGGGACGTCTTTACGGCTTATCAGAACCCATAGAGCATTTGCGGATTGTCGACCAGTATTTTATGACGCAACGGCTCAGCTGGTGCCCAGTCTATGAGCTGGTTGAGTAGCGCGCCATCATTTGGCATATTGCCTTGAAAAACCGGGTGTGGCCAATCAGTGCCCCATACAATTCGATCCTCATTGGCGGCTATTAGAGCTTTCGCATAAGGTGCCACATCATCATAGGGCGTCGAGGATGACGTGGTAATACGATAGGTCCCAGTTAACTTTATCCAGCTATTGCCATCACGCAACAGATTAAGAAGTTCCTGAAATCCCGGGTGATCAATGGGGTTATCTGTTTTCATATAGCCCAGGTGCCCGAAGGAAACGTCAACAGCCATGTTATTCATCGTATCACGCAAGTTGTCGAATTCATGTACTTTGATCAGAACCTCCAGATGCCATCCCATGTCTTTGATGCGCTCGGTAAATTTTTGCAGAGCCCGCGTTCCGTTAAACGGATTGCCGCCTTTATCAACCAGATTCACACGGGCCCCGCGCGCTCCCCGTGCATGGAACTGCTCAAGCTGCTTATCAGTAACGGTTGCATCAACTGCGACTACAGCCAGAAACTTCCCGTTCATCTTATCGACAGCGTCGAGCATACAAGAGTTGTCAGTGCCATAAACGCTTGGCTGGGTTAGAACAGCCTTTTCTATACCACCCAGCGCCTGATGCAATTTAAGGTATGAGTTAAGCGTCGCTTCCGGCGGCGTATAACCTCTGGCAGGCGAGTAGGGATACAAATCGGCAGCACCGAAGACATGAGCATGACAGTCAATAGTGCCTGGCGGTATCTCAAATATCGCTTTCGTGGGGCTGGGGTCCGGGCCCTGGCACATGGGATACTTCTCTTCGTTCACTTCAAGCCTCCTCACATATATTTGATACCTGATATCAGTAGAGTATCATTGTTTAAAATGCTGTTTGACCAATTACAGTCCGGCGGCCGAACCTTCCCGAGAGAGAACATCATGACTCAAAAGATCGAAGCAAACGGCATTCAGGTAACTTACCGGCTAGATGGCCCGCAGGATGCTCCAGTAGTCATGCTGAGTAACAGCCTGATGTCGAACCACACCATGTGGGACCCGCAGATGGCAGAACTGACCAACTCTTTTCGAGTGTTGCGTTACGATACCCGTGGGCACGGGCTCACCGAAACAACAACTGGCCCTTACTCAATCAAGTTACTTGCAGAAGATGCGGTAGCATTGCTCGATGCCTTAAATATCGAAAAAGTACACTTTGCAGGGCTATCGATGGGCGGCATGATCGCCCAGTATCTGGGTGCGAACTATTCACCCCGCCTTCACTCACTTTTACTCTGTGACACAGCCAGTGAAATGCCAACACTTGAGATGTGGAATGATCGCATCGCAACCGCACAGGATCAGGGCATCACGGGTTTGCTCGATGGCACGCTCAATAGATGGTTTACAGCACCATTTCTTAACAACGAAAAAGAAGCCGTTGAAAAAGTTGCTGAAATGATTCGCGGCACAGATACCGACGGCTATATCGCCTGCGCAAGTGCAGTAAGAGACATGAGTCAGACATCGATTTTATCGAACATTGAAGTTCCAACAATTATTATCGTCGGTGAAGATGATCCCGCCTGTACCGTGGACCAATCAAAAGTGCTTGAACAGCACATTAACGGTTCCGAACTCGTTGTACTGAAAAATGCAGCGCATTTGTCCAATATTGAACAAACTGAAGCGTTCAACACTGCCATGATGACATTCCTGAATAAACAATAGGGCGTCGGTTACAAGCAGAGTTATACGGAATCGGCCATAGGGAATCATAATTTATGAGAAATATTGTCATCGGTGGCGCTCAGATGGGACCGATTCAAAAAGCAGAAAGCCGCGATGCTGTAGTACAGCGCATGTTAGCGTTGCTTGAACAGGCGCACGCGTCCTCGTGCAACCTGGTGGTATTTCCGGAGCTTGCGCTAACCACTTTTTTTCCTCGTTACTACATGGAGGATCAGAAGGAAGTCGACACCTGGTTCGAACGCGAGATGCCCAACGATTCCACACAACCACTTTTTAATGCAGCGAGGCACTTTGGAATAGCAATAAGCTTTGGCTATGCAGAACTTACACCCGAAGGCCGTCATTTTAATACTTCCATACTCACTGATAACCAGTCCAATATCATTGCAAAGTATCGCAAGGTGCATTTACCGGGGCATATCGAATACGATCCCGAGCGTGATTTCCAGCATTTAGAGAAACGTTATTTTGAACCTGGTGATCTGGGGTTTCCTGTTTGGCAATCCCAGAACGCCCTGATGGGGATGTGCATCTGTAATGACAGACGCTGGCCTGAGGTATATCGGGTAATGGCATTGCAGGGGGCTGAACTTATCATGTTGGGTTACAACACCCCCGCATCTAACAGCCAGCAGCGCGATGAGGGACCAGAGAGGCGCATGTATCATTCGGAATTGGTTATGACTGCAAATGCTTACCAGAATGCATGTTGGGTTGTAGGTATTGCAAAAGCCGGTGATGAAGATAGCCATCCCATGATCGGTGGTAGTGTGATCATTGATCCCGACGGATTTGTCGCTGCGCGTGCGAGCACCGAACAAGATGAACTACTTGTCCACAGTTGTGATATGGATCTGTGCAACTTTGGAAAAGCAACAGTTTTCGATTTCGACAGACACCGCCGAATCGAACACTACAGTCTTATAACCAGCCAGACGGGCGTTATCACGTCAGACGGCAGAGACAAGCCAGACATGAGTCGCTCCATCAAATGAATTATGTTGAGACGCAAAGATTTCTTACGCTGCATGAGTTCGTCATAGCCGCCAGGCAACAGCTTACTGACACCGCCTGGGCTTACATTATCGGCGGCGCAGATACAGAAACATCGATGAACCGTAACCGGGCAGCAATAGATTCTCTTGCATTGCTGCCTCGCGTGCTGAACGACGTCAATTCTATTGATTGTACCGGTATGCCGTTAGGTATTAACTCACGGTTGCCAATATTACTATGTCCCGTTGGAGGGCTTGAGGCGTTTAACCCCGATGGTGGCCTGGCAGTTGCAAAGGCAGCCAGATCATTTGGTGTTCCGATGATGTTAAGCTCCGTCTCAGACTGGTCACCCACACAACTTGTACAACAGGTCGGTGATGAGCTTTCACTGATAATGCAGCTTTATGCAAGAACCAATGCCAAAGGTGTGGATGCAGTTGTAGAAGAGAGCAAACTGCTCAACCTGCCTGCGTTCTGCATAACAGTTGACAGCGCTATCTACAGTCGTCGCGATCGGGACATAGCCGCCAGGTTCGAAAAGCCATGGAGAGCGAAAGGTACAGGGAATGCAGCGGATTTTCAGGCTTCGCTAAACTGGAAAGATGTCGAACGTATACGAAAGAACTTCAGCAATAAGCTGGTACTAAAAGGAATTGCAAGCAGTGAAGATGCGAGACTGGCGATCGAACACGGCGTGGATGTTATTTACGTATCTAACCACGGTGGCAGACAACTAGATCATTGTGTTGGATCAATCGATGCGCTGGCAGAAATCGTCGACTCTGTTAACGGACGCGCCAGTGTACTGGTAGATGGCGGATTTTCACGCGGAACCGATATTGCCAAGGCAATTGCATTGGGTGCCGACGGAGTTGGTCTTGGTCGCTTGATGTGCTTCGCACTCGCAGCCGCAGGAGCACCGGGCATTGTGCGGATGTTGGAGATTCTCGAGGAAGAATATCGAATTGCGTTAGGGCTGCTTGGCGTACAGGATGGCACTCAACTAAACAACTCGCATGTAAAGCGCGTTGACGCACTGCAAAGTGAATCTGCATTGCTCAGCGCGTTTCCCCTATTGGAAGGCGCATTGTAAGAAACGCGTTTATAATAAACGTAGCAGTGCAGTTGGCCATCTTCTTACGGTACAAAACCCGGAAACTGACATGACGCAAGAGACACACACGCCGCCACACATACCGCCTTCGGCATTCGCCACAACCGTAGTTGGTAGTATGCCGAAGCGCCCCTGGCTGTTTAGTCCAAATTTGGCGGTTGACGGAAAACGCGATCATTTTGGAGATCCGGGCACCTGGTTGGTCGCGGATGAATCCCTGCGTCAGGGTGCCATGGATGATGCAACGCGAATTGTCTTGCGCGAGCAGGAGCGGGCAGGGGTAGATGTGGTTAGCGACGGTGAGCAAAGACGCAAGAACTATGTAGTTCACCACACCTCACATATGAATGGCTTCGACTATGAAACACTGGGCGAGAAAACAACGCGCGGTGGCCGTCGCACAGTTATGGCAGGTAGATGCGTGGGTCCTATTGAGCACCAGAGCGGCATTGCCATCGATGATCTTACTTTCGCATCGGCAGAGACAAACCGCCCCATAAAAGTCACATTACCAGGGCCGATGACCGTTGCAGACTCAGTGCACGACGCTTACTACCATGACGATAAAGCATTTGCCTTCGCATGGGCGGATGCGATCAACAAAGAAGCCCGCCTTCTAAGTGCTGCCGGCGCTGCAGTTATACAATTCGATGAACCGGTATTTTCACGATTTCCCGACAAGGTCGCTGAATGGGGTATCGAGGCGCTCGATCGTTGCGCTGAAGGTCTGACCACCACAACTGCGGTGCACGTCTGCTACGGCTATCCTCAACCGGGTTTGCAAAGACCCATTGTCGAAAGTTATGGAGAAATCATTGCAGAATTAGAGCGCTCGACAATCGATCAACTGGCACTAGAGTTCGAAGGCCCGCAACTGGATCTGAAATATCTGTCTGCCTGTCCGTCGAAAACTGTATTACTTGGCTGTGTATTCAATTCCGACGATACAAACGAATCACCAGAACATATAGCGAAACGATTACTCGCTGCAGCTGAAATATTATCGCCACAAAAAATTCAGGCAGCGCCAGATTGTGGCCTGGTGATGATGACACCGGAACGCGCTCAGCAAAAGCTTGTTAATATGGTGGAGGGCGCTCGCCTGGCTCGCAATGAACTCGGTTTGAATTAAAAAACCCTGGAATAACAACAAAGCAGGCTAGGCTGGTAAACAAGCGAGTTGAACTCGATTTAACCAGTCGGGATCTCACCGGCATCGTTTGGAATTTGATAGCCTTTTTGAACAGCCTCTCGCTTAAGCAATCGTTGATACCATGCTCGAACATGAGGATAGTCAGCCAGATCTACCTGATGCCACTCATAGCGAGACACCCAGGGCCAACACGCCATATCAGCAATACTGTATTCATCACAGATAAACTCTCGTCCATCAAGCCTGGTGTTGAGCACCGAGTACAGGCGAGCGACTTCCGTTCGCAGACGTTCTTCGGTATGTTCCGCCTTACCCGGATTGTTTCGCAAGTAGTAGTGCGCCTGACCACACATAGGTCCGAGTCCGCCCATTTGCCACATCAACCACTCCATCACCTCTGATTTTTTTGCAGTATCGGTTGGTAAAAACTTCCTGTACTTTTCTGCCAGATAGATCATGATCGCGCCCGATTCCATAACCGACAGCCCGTTATCCTGATCCACAATGACGGGAATTTTGTTATTTGGACCAATCTTTAAAAATTCCGGTGTGCGTTGATCACCGTCTGAAAATTTTATCGGATGCACTGTGTAGTCAACACCAAGCTCTTCGAGCATGATGGAGACTTTCCGACCGTTCGGTGTTGTCCAGGTGTAAAGGTCAATCATCGGTTTATTCTCTTTCTTGTTTAATCGGGTTACTTAACTGCATTACGTACCTGGATTAGCCATATCAAGTGCGGGGTCATCGACCGCCCAGGGACTAAAAGGTGCAGGAATCAAAATTTTATTTTCCTGTGAGATCTGAAATTCCCGGGTCTTGACCGCATAGGCCTTCCAGGCCGGATTGGCATTGAGTGTTGCACGCCGCTCTTCACGTTCCGCATAATCTTTGTAGGCCCACAGATGCACAATCTGGTGCAGCGCACCCATATCTGATGAGAAATAACCAACCATACGTCCAAGAATCGGGCGCTGTATGGCTAAACCTTCTGCCTCATACAACTCCAGATAAGAGGGAACGGCACCAATCTTCAGGGAGTATGTGCGTTGCTCTACGATCATAATTACGGTTAGTCCTAATCTTTCGGTACAAAATTTATTTTTATAAATTACAACGTTGCAGCACTTAAGGTAGGTACTGGAACCTTTGTATTTACCTTCAGGCTTTTCGAAGAGCCGTCATCAGGCTCCTATCACTAATGGTGCTACCTGAGCTCGCAAACTGGATATTACGCTCAGAGCAACAATACGTCCTGTTGCAGGTTTTTCTGGTGTAGGAATAGACAGCATTTTCATTTCAAAATCTGCAGAGCTTGCTGCTACTTTGATGGTGTGAGTATTTCTATCAACAGTGGGGTCAGCCCAAATTTGCAGAGACGTGTTATCAGGCCCCGGGCCCGCAAGTGCCAGTGCTGCTGCCACATTAACATTTGCCGGAAACCCTTTAGCGCCATCACGTGCAGAGCCTTCAAATACAAGCATGGGCTTAGTCAGGTTTTCAATGTTGATATTGTTATCAAGCAAATGTGGTGCGCCGGCAAGACCGGCTGGTGGTTTTCGGGTGACCATGGTGACGTTTTTAAATTCTCCTTCACTTGCCGCTCGAACCGCATCGAGGCCAAGCAGTGCGCCGGATGGCACCAATATTTTCGCACCTGTAGCTTTGGCACGATCTACCAGGTCCCAGTGAGACAATAGCGCGCCGACACTTAATGGCATCAGTTTTTTACCCGCCTCAATCGCAGGTTCTGCAATATCCCTGAAAATCTCTGCAGGTGCACATTCGACAATAATGTCGGCCGTGTCGGCAAGCTGGTCTACCGATACAACAGCGGGTGGAGTTTTAAATTCTGATACTTTGTCGCTGGCTGCATCCCTGTTGTTTGCTGATACCGCGACCAGCGTAAGACCATCGATACCGTCGTCCAGTTTTTTTGCAACTCGATAACCGATCGTACCCAGACTTCCAATGGCTATTTTAATACTCACGCTGTGCGATCTGACATCAGGTTCTTTCCGATCATATAAACCCCGAGCACTACGCATATTAACGATAATATCGGCCTTACCTGACCACCCATCATAAACAGCGGGATGGCGACAATCAAAAGCAGAGTGGGGCCGTAGTAGCGTGTCCAGTTAACTTGTTTTTGTCGTTGTTCCTGGTACCACGGAAACACTGCTGAGTAGATCGCGATCATCAAAAAGAACAAGGCCCAGGGGCGAGTAAAGAAAGGAGCAAGACTGGTGTCGATGGCAAGTGCACGCGCAAGATTAAGTTCGGCAATGTTGCCGAGCACTACGCCCAGTATCATTGGTGCTAACGGAAATCCAGTCTGCCGCATAGCAAAGCCAAGTAAGCCAAACCAGAAGAGTGTCCAAAGATCAAAGGTGACGTTGTTCAACGCAAAAACACCAATCGAGCTGAACGCCAGTATTACTGCTGCCAGTATGTACATCGGTATACGAGTGACCAGTACAAAGACACGCAGCATTAAAGACTGCAGACCAAGCATAATGAAGTTTGCAAGAAAGAACGCTATAAAAATCGAGTACGCCAGCACCGGTTCTTCTGCAATAAAAGTAGGGCCGGGCACTACGTCATGTATTAGTAATGCGCCAAGCATTATTGCAGCAGTCACATCTCCCGGAATACCGAGTGCCATCAGTGGAGTTAAGGCTCCACCTTCGACTGCATTGTTTGATGATTCTGGCGCAATCACACCTTCAGGTACACCAGTGCCAAACTTGTCGGGCTCTTTAGAGGCTTTCTTGGCCTGATCATAAGCCAGAATATTTGCGATTGACCCACCTGCGCCGGGAAGAATACCAACGAACACGCCAATCAGTGATGACCTCAATACTGTTGCCCAACGCTTAAAGAGCATCTTGAGCGCCTGAACGTGCTCAATACGTATCTTGATGTTGCCCTGGTCTGTCAGCGCGCGTTTCGCAGATTTAGGGTCGCGTACATCTGAAAGCAACTGACTGAACGCAAACAATCCAATCAGTACAGCGATAAAGTCGAAACCACCCAGTAGCTCATCGTTGCCGAAGTTAAAACGCGCCATACCGACAGCTTCATCTTCACCAACAGTACGAATAAATAGCCCGAGTGCACCTGCGATCAAGCCTTTGATAATATTTTTACCGGCAAGGCTTGCGGTGACGGTTAACGCAAATATCACCAGCATAAAGAAATCCCACGGCTGGAACTCCAAACCGACACGTGCCAGTTGCGGGGCAAACAACACCAGTATGGTGGCGCTTATCATGCCACCACAAAACGACGACCAGACACCCAGACCGAGCGCTAATCCCGGGCGTCCCTGTCTTGCCATTGGAAAGCCATCAAAGGTTGTGGCAACAGACGAGGGCGTACCGGGAATGCCGGTTAAAATACCCGACATCAATCCGCCAGACAGACCACCCACCATCACACTGACCATTGTGGCAAGACCCTGTGCCGGTTCCATTGCAAATGTAAATGGCAAGGTGAGTACCACAGCCATTGCAATGGTGAAGCCGGGAATGGAGCCTGCAAGCAGTCCGGCTGCAACACCAATGATCATTGGTATAAGCGTTGACACGCTGACTACGCCGCTTAGCGCTGCCAGCAGGTTTTCAACAATCACTTGGGTTATTCAAATTCAAAACAGACTACCTGAGGGTAGCAGCACACCCAGCCCGTAGGTAAAAAGGCTCCACATGCCGCCGACCGTTAACACGGCAATTGCCGTATGCAATAAAAGTTTCTTTGGTTGCCAGCCACCCAGGGCACAAAGCAGAAGGAAAACGAAGGCCAGCGCACCGACAAGCATTCCAACGTACTCCAGGCTATAGAGGTATGCACCAAATAGCACAAAGCACCAAATGACGTTTTTCCAGTAGCTGTAAAAACCTGATTGATCGGGTGGGGAAGGATCCGTGTTTTGCGTTTTATCGGCAGGCGTACTACCCGCCGTTCGAATTGATTGTACGAGGAATAAAAACGAAAGCAGAGTTAAGGCCCCGATAATAATTCGGGGCCACGTGGCCGGGCTGAGCTGCCCGTAGTCCGGTACACGAATTTCAAAGCTTGCAAACCAGAGTACACCACATACCGCCAGCAGAAAAATCGCTACGGTGATATCGCGACTTATTCTCATGCCAGTGCTTAAAACGCCGCGCTATTATTTTTTATACATACCGATTTTAATAGCAACTTCTTCGTAGTCGGAATAAAGCTTTTCTGCCCACGCTTTATAGTCTGCAGGATTCTGATAAGCGACGTCTGTACCTTTCGCATCCATCTGCTCAAGCAGATCCGGGTTCTCAGCAGCAGCTTTGAACACGGCACTCCACGCATCAATCACTTCAGGTGGTGTACCTTTTGGTGCAACGATACCGCGCTCCAGAGCAAACACAAGATCAACGCCCAACTCTTTCATTGTGGGCATATCAGGCAAATGCTTTGAACGCTCTTCAGATGCTATAGCAAACCCTTTAAGCGCACCTGATTCCAGGTGCTTGCTACCTGAGGCAACGTTTAGCGATCCCATATCAATTGCACCTGACAGCAGGGCAGTCATACGTTCAGCGGTGCCATCATAAGGAACGTAAGACAGCTTAATGCCCATTTTCTGTTCAAGCAGCAGCCAGATAAACTGACTGGTAGACCCGAAAGTAGCACCGGCTTTAATGGTGTCGGGGTTAGCCTTTGCGTATGCCTTAAACTCTTCAAAGTTGTTGTACTCGGTAGATGCAGCAGCACCGAGTATATCTGGTGTAGATGTCAGGTTAGCTACGGTCTCAAAACCATCAAAGTGATAGTCGATACGACCATTAAGGTAACTGGTTACTGCGGACTGATGTATAGCGAACAATGTGCAACCATCCGGCTTGGCTTTGGCTGCTTCTTTAGCGCCCTTGTTACCACCTTGCCCGGGAATGGTAACAACTTTAATCTTGGGGGTTATATCCATTTCCTGAATGGTTTTTTCAAAAACCGAGAATATAACGTGGGTACCACCACCGGCCTTCCAGGGGACGATTAGCCTGGCCGTATCACAGGGGATATCTGCTGCATGTGCAGTCCCTGCGGTGAAAGTTGAAGTACCTGTTGCAGCGAGCATTAAAACTGCACCGGCCACAATTGAACTGGCCAAACTTTTAGTTGCAAACTTTTTCACAAAACCACTCCTCAATGGTTGTGTCAGCAGACACGGTCTACTTGGTATACCATACTTTGCGGGCGAATTACAAAAAATGTACTACCGTCATATCAACCTGAGGACCAGGTTGCGCCGCATACACCAGTGCGCCGTGCTGCAGTATCTGGTTTTATTATTTAACAGCACGCGGCATGACCATCACGCCTGCTATCACTTGCGGCCACATATCCTTCTTCGATGGAATCGCCGAGACGCCAGATAAACTGGCCTGCACCAAAGTCCATGTATGTATCGGTTACAGGAGTTATATCGTGCCCCAGGGTTCTTAACGCATCGGTGACTGATGCTTCCATTTGCGATTCCAGATCAATGGTCAACCCTTTGTGTACGCGCCATCTTGGCGCATCGCACGCGGCTTGCGGATTTTGATTGTGATCGACCATTCTGCTAACAGTTTGCATGTGACCCTGTGGCTGCATGTTGCCACCCATCACTCCAAAGCTCATTTGAGGCTGGCCGCTCTTCATCAGGAAGCCGGGGATGATGGTATGGAACGGTCTTTTACCGGGGCTGACCAGATTGGGGTGGCCAGCATCAAGACAGAATCCGCTGCCGCGATTCTGCAGTGAAATACCCAGGTCCTGTGCAACCACACCAGAACCAAAACCCATATAGTTTGACTGGATGTATGAGACCATCATACCGCTGGCATCGGCAGTGGTCAGGTAAATGGTACCTCCCGCGGGTGGAACACCTGCATGAAAGTGAGTGGCCTTCTCGCGTTTTATAAGTGCTGCACGTTGCTTTAAGTAGCTGGCGTCAAGTAAATGATCGGGCGTGACCGACTGCATAGATTCAGGGTCGGCTACATACTGATAAACATCTGCAAACGCCGCCTTCATCGCTTCTATTTGAAGGTGCCTGACCTCAACGCTATCCGGATGTAACGCATCAAGTTCGAAGTGCTGCAATATACCAAGCGCCATTAACGCGGCAATGCCCTGACCGTTAGGTGGGATTTCGTGCAGGTCATAGCCTCTATAGTGTTGCGAAATAGTGCCACACCAGTCAGCGCGATGGGCTTGCATGTCACTTAGCGATAATGCTCCACCATTGGCTTGCACAAACTTGCAAAGTTGCTCAGCTATTTCACCCTGATAAAAGGTATCAATGCCATGGTCGGCAATTTCTCTGAGAGTATGAGCAGCACCGGGCATGTTCATTCGTTCACCAACATTTGGTGCACGGCCATAGGGCATAAACACATCCCGGAATCCCGGCTGATTCTCTAACACAGGCGCCTGGCTGGCCCACTTGCGCTGCACCACAGGACTTACTGCAAAGCCCTTATCGGCAAGGTCTATAGCCGGGGCAAGCAAATCTCCTAACGGAAGTTGTGCAAACCTGGCGTGCATTTCTCCCCAGGCTGAAACCGCACCCGGGACGGTCACCGTATCGACACCACGTTCAGGCATTGTTCCATTGTGCTGCCGTTCGAAGTACTCGCGAGTCCATGCTGCAGGTGATCTGCCAGAAGCGTTGAGACCATGCAGCTTTTTTCCATCCCACACTATTGCAAATGCATCGCTTCCAAGACCGTTGGAAACAGGCTCTACAACTGTAATTGCAGCGGCAGCAGCAATAGCGGCATCAATTGCATTGCCACCGCGTTGCAACACACTAAGACCTGCCTGAGCTGCAAGTGGTTGTGAGGTGGCGACGATGTTGCTCGCAAATATAGGTGTTCTCGGATGCGGGTATTCGTTTTGCCAACTAAATTTGTTGTTTTGCATATTTGGTATTGTCAGCCCTGTGTACGTTTAGCAGCATCAAGAATTGAACTTATAACAGCGTCTGGTGTGATTTCATCTGAAGATTTAAAGCCGGACATAGCGTCGTAAATACTGGCAGCAGAATCAAACGCACCGGGGTGCTGACCGGCATCAGCCAGTGTGGCGGCAATCTGTTGCATCTCTCCTACGAATCTCCAGGCCTTTGGAGCATTGCCAAGCGCTGCACCGTTGAGCTTTTTTTCGAGTCCCGGTATCGACAAATCCCATTCTTGTTTCAGTGAGTCGCCAAGGCCATGATGTTCTGCAAGCGCATACACACTTAGAAGCAGGGCTGCAGACCCTTTGGTCCAGGCAGCGTAAGCCATTTTCATTGCTGAGGCAGCATCTGGCGAATCACCAAGGTTTATCGTATCCATCAGACTACCGGCGAAGAGCTCTGATATCTCTGCTGCTTTTGCACCAGACAGATACATACGGGTCGAACCTTTGGACCAGGCAGGGGGACCGATAATCCCGCCATCAACAAAGTCTACGTTGGCAGATGTCATTACATTTGATACGTCTTTACTCGTCATTGGTGATACAGCGTTGCAGTCGACATAGACTCCGTTGAATCCGGATTCGGCAGTTGCCTTTGCCACGATTAACGCTTCTGCAGGCGGGCAGACAGAAAAAATCACATCACAGGTACCGCTAAGTGAAGCCAAAGTACCGCAGTCTTCAAGTTTTCGTTCAGCAGCACGCTCAGCACTTGCGGCACTGCGGTTTTCACTTGCCCAGCAGACCCGGTGACCGGCTTCAACCAACGCATTACCCACACTAATGCCCATCATACCCGGGTGCAATACACCAAGAACTTTATCGTTGGAATTGCCCACTGTTTCCTCCAATTGGAAAGGTAATTAGCTATATGCCTGCCACTGATATTACTTCCGTTTGCTATTGGAAGCGACCCTGTTTATCTCGATTGAGGTGCGTTCTTGTTGGTATTCTGACGAAACTACGTGTAGATACTGCTTCCCGCTTACGAAGACAGGGCAATGTCTTCGAGCACTTGCTGGTAATCAACGGCAACCAATACCTTCTTCAAGATCTGTAGCGCCGTTACGATTCAGGAAACGGGGTAGGCATACACCCACATATTGCTAAAATGGATACTGCGAGATCGCCGCAAAATGGCCCTACAAGGTATCCCTATAAAGGCCCATGAATAACGCAAAGGCAGCGCGAGCGATGTTGCAGCACCCCGTAATCTTTACCCAACTAAAGACGGCAAACACATTGCCATGTCTGCCTCTTTGCAGTCCATGTGGGAAAAACTGGCAGCAGCCATTGGAAGGCCCGAGTTAATCGGTGACGCAAAGTTTGAAACGTCAAAGGCTAGAGTAGCCAATGCAGAGGAGTTAGACGAAATTATTGCTCAAGTGATGAAGACGCGCACACTGGAGGAAAATCTGGCTTACTATGAAGGGCAGGGTGTTACCGTCGGCCCTATCTATGACATCTCTAACCTGATCGATCATCCTTATATTCGCGGGCGAGAAGTTCTGCAGGACTTTGACTATGAAGGTATGCAGCGCTTACCTATGCACCAGTCGTTCCCCCGGCTCAGTGAAACACCGGGGTCTGTAAGAGCGCCAGCGCCTGAATTAGGACAGGACAACGCAGAGATATTATCTGAACTGGGTTATAACAGTACATTGCAAAAACAACTGACTGAAAAAGGCATATTCTAATGTGGCGATCTTTGCTTTTTATTCCCGTGCTCGAAGATCGCTTTATTCAAAAGGCAGCCTCACGTGGTGCCGATGCACTGGTTCTCGATCTGGAAGCGAGCATCCCTGATAACCGCAAAGCCGAAGCACGCAACGCCTTGCCCGCCGTTGTCGAGCAACTTGCTCCACACGTTGCTGTAACAGTTCGAATCAACCCGTCAAGAATTGACGCAAAAAACGACCTTGAGGCTTGCGTGATTCCAGGTGTGCAGACCATTCATATTGCGCTTTGCGAAAATGCAGAACACATACAATTTATCGATGGCGTTATTTCAGAGCTGGAAGCCAAACGCGATCTGGAAACAGGATCGGTCAAACTCATTGCTATGATAGAGACAGCAGACTCGACAACGCGTGCAGTCGAGATCGCAAAGGCGTCACCCCGACTAATTGGTTTAACGCTTGGCGTAGAAGATTACGCCACTTCTATGGGAACTTCTGCTAATCAGGAGTTACTGCGTCCGGCTGTATTTCAGATTATTCAAGCAGCGCGTGCTGCAGGGATATATCCGATAACTGTACCCGTCAGCCTGGCTGACTTTAGCGACATCAATGCGCTGGAAGCCGCCGCCGAATATGCAAGAGCGCTCGGCTCGGTCGGAGGATATGCCGTGCACCCGGCACAGGTTGAAACGCTGAATCGCGTGTTTTCCCCGACTGAAGACGAAATCAACTGGTCGCGAGCGGTGGTTGCTGCATGCAAAGACCCGGTAAATGAAGGCAAGGGCGCGTTCAAAGTTGCTGGACAGATGATAGACAAACCTTTGATTGATCGAGCGCTGTTTATTCTGGATCAAGTGAAAACCGATTGAACAGTAAAAACAGCATGAGCAATGGTTGGTTCACACGGATTTCCTGCAGTGCATTATGTTCTATTGCCGCAATGTCTGCCCTGTATTAGCCGTTTTCACAGACAATTTACTGAAGCTCTACACTGTACAATCCCGTTGCCCCTGTAACAAAAAGCGTATTGTTATCGGGACCACCAAACGTACAGTTCGTAGCCTGTTCCGGAATTTCAATCACCCCCCAGCGCGAACCGTCGGGAGCGAAGACTTCAACTCCAGCAGCTGATGTAACAAACAAATTACCTTCAGCATCAATAACCATCCCGTCTGCAATACCCGCTGTTGTTGCGAAAGTACCCATCTCACCGACACTGCCATCAGCTGCAATTGCCCAGGTGAGAATATCACCGCTCGTAAAAAATGAAACATACAAAAGGTCCTGGTTTGGCGATAGTGCAATGCCGTTGGGCCGGGTTTCAATAGTATTGCAACCGAATTGAGTTAAATTTCCATTGGGCGTCAAACGGTATATGCCAGAACAGCCAACTTCACTGAGTGACGGATCGAGACCAAAGGGAGGATCGGTGAAATACACATCACCATTAGTATGCACAGTAAGATCATTGGGAGCATTGAATAAAGCCCCTTCAAACCTGTCCGCCAGCACAGTGACAGTACCAGATTCCTCCAGGCGACTTATTGAACGTCCGCTTTGCGTCGCAATGAGTAACCGATTTTGAGGATCGAAAGCCAGACCGTTGGTCGGCTGGTTTTCGAGGAAAGGTTCTATCGAGCCATCAGCAAGCAGACGAAATATAGTATCTGCAGGGATGTCACTAAACAAAAGTGAATTGTCACCTGCCTGGTACACCGGCCCTTCAAGAAAGCTGAATCCGGTGCCAACGAGTTGCACTGGCCCAATGCCCTCCAGTGGATTAGCGGGAATAGAATCAGTTTCACCGGCAGTCTGCTCTGTTGGTGAACCATCAAGCTCAACGTCAGTTGTCGTTGTGCTATCGCTACTGCTGCAACCTATTAAGAAATATGCCATGACAGCGGCTATTGCTATGATTCTGGTTCGCACAGATCCTCCACTTAGTAATGTATTATTTCGAGAAAGCAGAGGGCGAGTTATGGTCCTTCTTTGCAACACAACTTGCAAAGAAAGACCTCAACCCTTCTAACATACGACATACTTAGGTTTTAGCTGGCTTACGCTTTAGCAGGTACGAAAACGTGGCTGGACCCGTCTTTTTCTATTTTCCCGGCATTTGGAAAACCGAAGTGATAACCACCTATGGTCATGTTGTCTGCAATTGCTTGTTCAACTATGCCTTTACGAGTCGCTGTCGCCTGGTCTTTGTCAGCATCGAATGCAAGCTGCCAATCCAGGTTCGCAAGGAACAGTGCTGGCACTATGATCGCGTCGCCAATGAGCAATAGTTGATCATCACCCGAGCTGATATGAAAACTAACATGCCCGGGGGAGTGTCCGAAGCTCTCGACAGCTCGAAGTCCCGGTGCCAGCTCCGCATCCTCTTTAAAGAGACTGACGTTATCCCAGGTAGGAAATGTCGCCTGTATGCGTTTGCCCAAACCTTTGCGTCGTTCTGGCAGTTTTTCTATCAAACCAGGCTGAGTCCAAAAATTATATTCAGTTTCACCAATCATGATTTCTGCGTTGGGATAAACCTGCGCATTAGTGTCCTTTTCCATCAGGCCAAAGATATGGTCGGGATGCATGTGGCTGACAATAACAGTGTCAATTGAATCTGGTGTTATACCCGCGGCTTCGAACCCGCCTTTAGAAGCTAGTCCCGCAGTGGGTGCGAGCTGGCCCCCTGTACCCGCGTCCAACAAGATGGTTTTTCCGCCGGTTTTGATAACAGTAAAAGCGAACTCAATAGGTATGTAGTCGGTAGTTTGGCCAGCGTCTGACAGCGCTGCCTTAACATCATCGCCTGAAACACCCACTGCGATGCCATCAAAGCCAGAGTTTTGCCAAACACCATCGTAGATAGAAATTACTTCAACATCGCCAACTTTGTAGCTGTAATGTCCAGCTTTTTTTACTTCCATTGCCTGTGCATGTGGGAGAAAGGCAAGCTGACCAGTTAAACCAAGAGCTGCAACCCCCGCGCTGGAGGCAAGAAACTGTCGACGTGTAGATTTGATCATTGAATCCTCGAATGTTGTTGTGCGTATGAGTGGTGCAGTCTTACACAGACTGAAAACGGCACCTAAATCGAACGTAGAAAACTTCGGCACTCAAGCAAAACCTGGTTGGTTACCGTCCGGGTAGCCTTGAGATACTGAAGATTTATAAATTGGGAAAATTAGCATTTACTACCGAATTCGATTTCATCTTTTAGGAAAAGTTCAAAGATTCTTTATGAAAAATTTAGTATCAGATAATCTCGATTGGCTTTTCATAAAACATCATCGCTCCGCCGTATCCACTGACTTATCCGGAAGGATGGCAGGCTCAGTCACTTGTCTCTGCGCCCTTACAGCCGTTTAAAGGAAGAACACAATGTGTTCAAGCTTTCAGGAATGCGGCTTACTGGTGAATTACGATCTCAGTTTGACCACCAGACTGTTCCTGGCCTCGAAGATACAACCGCTGGAGTCTCTTTGGGCCGATAGCCCATCGCTACCGACCCTCAACCTTCTTAAGTTTTATTAGCTTATCGCTGCTTTGAACAAGTCGCCGATAGCGTCTTCACTGGTCTGTGCCAGCACACGATCTATTTCTTCACCATCCTTAAACATGATTAGCGTGGATCGTCTGACCACTTTTAGCTCTTCTCGCAACGGGTCATCCCTATATAGATCCCAGTCCACAAGGAGTAGTTGTACATCTGCATACTCTGGATTATTTTGCATTAACGCACTCACGGTGCGTTTTTGTCTAGCGCAAGTAGGTCACCAGTCGGAGAGAAAACCCAACATAAAAGGTTTTCCGGTCTCTAGCAGTTCAGCGTAGAGTTCTGGTGTGAATTCTACAAATTCATTTGCCGCTGCTGGCTTAACCGCAGCCAGTGCTGTTATTCCAGCCACAGTCTTTAGGGCTTGGCGTCGATTCATATTTTCGATCTCGATTGAATTGTCAATTGTATCAGTTTGAACAGTACTTCAGCCCAAATTATAACGCAAATATCGAGCTGTGAATGCATCACCGCTGGAGTGTTTCTATTTTTAGTAGCGCGATTTAATTGAAGTATATGGTGTCATTGTCTTCCTGCAATCAAGAATTCCTTAACACTGAACCACAGTAACGAGGTTTTTAAATTGCTGGTCGCGAGCGAAGTATAGAAATGCGTACTGCGATGTTAAAACCCTGGCGTAATATTCGGAGTTAAGGACAGGGAGTGAGGAGCTCCCGAACATTCCAGG
>CAZYRP010000086.1:0-20473 GCA_964649465.1 uncultured Granulosicoccaceae bacterium
GCGTGCAGATACAGTGGCGTTACTGAGCGGTCATGTGGGGTAATGTGGGCCGAAGTGGTGTAATCCGATCGAATTAAATTAGTCATCTGAATGTTTTTAGGCACAACCACATTGACGCTGGATGCCAAGGGTCGAATTGCGATCCCTTCGCGTTTCCGTGCGACGCTCAATGAGATGTGCGGTGGCAAGTTGGTTGTTTCCTACAACCCAATGGATAAATGTTTGCCCATTTATCCGTATGACGAGTGGGTAGAGTGCATGCAGAAAATGGATGCCGTCCAGAACAACTCTGTTGAGTTTCAGGGATATAAGAGAATTATCTTTTCATACACCACCGATGTGGATATGGATGGCAGCGGTCGAATTTTGATTCCACAATCCTCCAGAGATGAAATAGGTTTGAAAAAAAGTGCCGTGTTAATAGGTTATGGGAAAAAGTTTGAGCTTTGGAGTGAAGAGAAGTGGTTACAAACTCGTGAGGAAGGAGATAAGAAGCTCATTGAGAGTCTTCAGTCTCGTACTGAACGTGTGAACCTGGGTTTCGATCTCTGATGCCTGATGTTTCGGAACATATCTCAGTACTTCCTGTTGAAGCGGTAGAAGCACTTAACATAATGCACAACGGTTTTTACATTGACGCGACTTTCGGTCGTGGCGGTCACTCTGGTCAGATACTGGAGCGTCTCGGAGAAGAAGGTCGGTTACTGGCGTTTGATTGTGATAACCAGGCTATAGCACACGCCCAAAATCTGTTTGGTGATGATTCCAGATTTACTATTGTGAAAAGTAATTACAGTGAAATGTCTGCCGCTGTTGCCGAGCACGGGGTGGAAGGTAATGTTGATGGTGTATTGTTCGATCTGGGTGTTTCCTCACCCCAGTTAGACCAGGCTGAACGTGGTTTTAGTTTTGATAAGTCTGGCCCTCTGGATATGCGTATGGATCAGAGTGTCGGCCAGCCAGTATCAGAGTGGCTTCCTACGGTAACAACTGAAGAGCTTGCAGAAATCTTCCGTGAGTATGGCGATGAGCGTTATGCAAAACGTATTGCCAGGCGCGTTGTTGAGGCAGTAAAGCTGAAACCAATTACGGATACGGTAGAGCTTGCAGAAATTATTAAGGAGGCGCACCCGCGTTGGGAAAAGCACAAGCATCCTGCAACACGCTGCTTTCAGGCAATGCGCATTAACATAAATAAGGAGCTCGATCATTTGAAGCTGGCGCTTGAAAGCTGTATCGGATTAATGCGGCCGGGCGGTCGTATTGTTGTGATCAGTTTTCATTCACTGGAAGATCGTATCGTTAAACGCTTTTTTCGCGGCCCAGATAAAAATGCCGGGTTGCCGCGTGGGCTGCCTGTAGTGGAAGACGATACACCCTGGGTGTTAAAAAAAATCGGTGGTTCTGTGAAGCCCTCCAAAGATGAAGTCGCGCGTAACCCTCGCTCGCGTTCGTCCATTATGCGTATTGCGGAAAAAGTAGCATGAATAACTTACGCGCGGTTGTTGCCTGTTTGCTGGTGATGAACATTGTGACGGCACTTGGTGTGGTTTACAGCAAGCACAACAGTCGCATGCTGTTTAAAAAGACTCGTGTGCTTAATGACGCCATCGATCGCGCCAATGTCGATTGGGGGCGTTTGCAGATAGAAGAGAGCACGCTGGCAAGATACGGGCGTATTGAGGAATTCGCTACCAAAGATCTGGGTATGCGACTTCCGGATCATGCTGAAATCAAGACTGTTTTAAAATGAATCTGAAAAAACCTTTTCAAGGCATGAGTCGAGACACTGTAAAGGATAGTGCATCCGACTATATCGCTGACAGTGGTTATGTCGACAGTGGCTTAGGTGGCAGACGGGCGTTCGTGCTCGGTGTGTTTTTACTGTTGGCGCTGGTGTTAGTTGCGCGAGCTTTTCAATTGCAGGTGCTGGATAGAAGTTTTTATAAAAAGCAGGGCGATGTCAGGCAAATTAGAACACTTCCTCTGGCTGCGCACCGGGGTATGCTGCTTGATCGAAACGGTGAGCCACTGGCGGTCAGCTCACCAATTGATTCCATTTGGGCAGATCCGCGTGAGCTTTCAAAGTACGACGACAAGATCGACTTATTGAGTTACGCGATTGAAATGGATCCAGGTCGTTTGCGCGAGATGGTTGCCAGAGGGCTAGAAAATAATCGTGAGTTTATCTACCTGCGCAGGCACGTGCATCCGCGTACTGCCAAGGCTCTGCAAGCTATAAAAGATCGCGGCCAGATTAAAGGCGTCAACATTCAACGCGAGTATGGCCGCTACTACCCGAGCGGTGAAATTACTGCACATGTTCTTGGCTTTAACGATATCGACGATAACGGTCAGGAAGGTCTGGAGATGGCCTTTGAGGATTGGCTGAAAGGTGAATCCGGTAAGCGCCGAGTTGTGACTGATGTGCTCGGTGATGCCATTGAAGATATAGAGCTGGTGTCTGAAGCGAGCCCCGGTCGAGATCTTGTGTTGAGTATTGATAAAAGAATTCAGTACCTGGCTTACCGTGAGTTGAAACAGGCCGTGCAGCGTAATGGTGCAAAGTCGGGTTCTGCTGTGGTGTTAGACCCCCGTACCGGTGAGGTGCTGGCAATGGTAAACCAGCCATCTTATAACCCGAATCGATTCTCTGAGCGCGCTGGCGGTACCAAAAGAAATCGCGCTGTAACAGACGTGCTTGAGCCGGGTTCAACCATCAAGCCATTTACCATAGCAACTGCACTGGAGACTGGTGAGTTTGGTGCGAATGATGTCGTCGATACTGCGCCTGGTCGATTAAATGTAGGCCGCTATGTGGTGCGGGATTACAAAAACTACGGCGAACTGTCTCTCACTGGTGTTTTGAAAAACTCCAGTAATATCGGTGCCAGTAAGATATCTCTGCAACTTGATAAAGCGACACTGTGGAATACGTTTGATCGTCTCGGCTTCGGTCGGCCGCCGTTAATTGAATTTCCCGGCGCGGTATCAGGGAAGCTGCCGCATTATTCAAAGTGGTCTGTGGTGCGCCAGGCAACTGTTGCTTACGGGTATGGTGTAAGCACCACTGTATTGCAACTGGCTCGTGCCTATGCAGCGCTGGCATCAGATGGGCTTATGCCGGAGGTGACCTTTCAAAAGTTAAACAGTGAGCCAAGAGTCGAACGTGTGTTTAGCGCAGATGTAGCGCGTGATGTGCGTTCAATGCTGCAAGCGGTGGTAGAGGCTGGCACCGGTAAGGCTGCTGGTATCCCGGGCTATACAGTTGCAGGTAAAACCGGCACTACACATATTTCAGAAAATGGTAGCTACGCGGATGATCGCTACATCTCGCAGTTTGCCGGAATGGTGCCTGCAGGCAATCCGGCGCTGGTGGCAGTAATATCTATCATTGAACCCAAGGGTCGTTACTACGGTGGTGAAGTAGCCGCACCGGTATTTTCGAATATCATGGCTGGCGCACTGCGTTTGCGTAACGTTAATCCTGATGGTCGGCAGGTCTATGGTAAGCAGGCTGCGAGTTCTCAAATTGAGCGCGGTGCAAATTGACCAGTAGATCGATCAATCGTTATGCTGCTGCATCGGGAGATAGCCTGATGTTGTCTGTTTTGCTTAACGGCATGGCAGATATTGATGCAGTGAATGATCGAAAGGTCAGTGGAGTTCATCTTGACAGTCGGCAGGTAGGTGTTGATTGCCTCTTCATAGCGTTGCAGGGCGACACGGTTCATGGGTTGGATTTCTTACCAGCTGTCATTGAGTGTAAGGCCGCGGCAGTACTGGTTAACGGCGGTGATCAACGATGTGGGAATGACGAACGTCATGCCCTGGATGCGGCTTCGATACCGCTTATAGAATTAGATAATCTTCCGGCGCTCGCCGGTGAGATCGCAAGTCGCTTCTTTGGCAGCCCGTCTTCATCGATGAACGTTGTTGGTGTAACCGGAACCGATGGTAAGACATCTGTGTGTCACTTATTGGGTCAGGCGCTAAATACCAACAATAACACCTGCGGAGTGTTAGGCACGCTGGGTTGGGGTTTTGGTGACCAAATGCACTCTACCGGTCTCACCACGCCGGATGCCATTGTATTGCAGTCAGCACTTGCAGAAATTTTTAATGCAGGTGCAAAAACTGTGGCAATGGAGGTCTCTTCGCATGCGTTGGCACAGCAGCGGGTGAACGGGATTGCATTTGATATTGCGGTTCTGACTAACATTGGACGTGATCATCTTGACTATCACGGTGATATGGAAAGTTATCGGGATGCCAAGAAAACGCTTTTTCATAAGCCCCAATTGCGGGCCGCGGTTATTAACTCTGATGACGAATTCGGTGCACGTTTACTCGAACAGCTTCCAGAAATTGATTTGTATAGTTATGGCGCTGGCACTCGTGCAGGCCGCCATATCCAATATCACAATGTTAAGCATCTCGCTTCCGGGTTGAGTTTTGATCTCAATTTTGATGGCAAAAATTACCCGGTGATCAGTGGCTTGCTGGGTGGCTTTAATGTACAGAACATAGCAGCAACTTTTGCAGTGCTGGTAGCGCTAGGTGTATCGCCAGAGCTTGCCGTTGCTTCACTTGCCGAATTAAAACCGGTGCCTGGTCGCATGGAAGCCACGCTTCTTGATAACGGCGCAGTGGTTATTGTGGACTATGCGCACAATCCGCATGCACTGGAATCGGTGCTGCACACAGTCTCATCACATTGTGATGGCAGGTTGCTTGTTGTATTTGGTTGTGGTGGTGATCGTGATCAGGGCAAGCGGCCCATGATGGCGTCTATTGCTGAAAAATTCTCAGACATTTGTGTGGTAACCGACGATAACCCGCGCAGTGAGTCAGGTGACGTAATAGTTGAGCAGATTATGCAAGGCTTTAAGTCCAGACAAAACATAACAGTTGAACGTGATCGCAAGTCCGCCATTGAATTTGCCATGAGCCAGGCGGGCAAGGGTGATTTTGTTGTAGTGGCTGGTAAAGGCCACGAGAACTATCAGTTAATTGGTAACCAGCGATTACCATTCAGTGACAGTGCAGTTGTTGCAAGCTTCGCGGAGTCACTGGTATGACTCCCGTGTCTTTGTCTCAAATCGCTAATGCTGCTGATGGCAAATTGCTTGGTAAGGACTGTTCGGTGTTCGGCTACAGCACAGACACCCGCACTGTTACCAATGGTGATGTGTATTTTTGTTTGCGTGGTGATAATTTTGACGGCCATGACTTTGCGCAGGATGCAATAGAGAAGGGGGCGGTGGCAGTTGTCTGTGAAAAAGAGCTGAAAACAGATGTGGTTCAGTTGATTGTTTCAGACACCCGGCGCGCATTTGGTCAGTTTGCCATGTTGTGGCGTAAGCAATTCTCGAAACCGGTTATCGGTGTGACCGGAAGTAACGGTAAAACAACAGTTAAGCAATTACTAAGTAGTATTTTCAGTCACGCTGGCAACGTTCACTTCACTCGCGCTAATGACAACAATGAGATAGGTGTTCCGCAGACACTGCTCGGCTTGAATGCTGGACAGGACTTTGCGGTTGTTGAAATGGGTGCCAGCGACAAAGGTGAAATAAAATGGCTGGGCGAGCTGGTAAAACCAACAGTTGCAATAATTACTAATGCGAGTGCCGCTCACCTTGAGGGCTTTGGTGATGCTCAGTCGGTGGCACAGGAAAAAGCATGGATTTACAAAAGTCTTTCGATAGATGGCATCGCAGTACTAAATGCAGATGACAGTTTTTTTGAGTACTGGTCAGGGGTTTGTACAGATAAAAAGGTAATTACGTTTGGTGCTGCAGGTGATGTATCGGCCAATCGTGAGGCTGATGGATCGATATCAGTCACTTATGCAGGTGAAACGGTTAATTGCGATTATCAATTGGCGGGGCAGCACAATGTGCAAAATGCAGCGGCCGCAACTGCATGTGCTCTTGCTGCAGGATTATCTTTAGATGTGATCGCGCAGGGACTGGCAGGTGCAGTAGCAGTTGCGGGTCGGCTGAATCTAATCAGTTTGTCGAATGGCGCTACAGTCATTGATGACACCTACAATGCTAATCCTGCATCAACTCGAGCTGCCATCAATGTATTGGGCGAATATGATGGCGTGCGTTTCATGGTGCTGGGAGATCTGCTTGAGCTGGGTGCTGATGAAATTGAACAGCATAAAACGGTGGGGATATACGCACGGGAAAATAAAGTAGATCGATTGCTGGCGTTTGGTGAATTGGCCAGGCACACGGTAAATGAATTTGGTGCTGGTGCTGACTGGTATGCAACTAAAGATGAGCTGGTAAAAGCGTTAAGTAGCGAACTTGATGGCAAAAGCACTGTATTGGTAAAAGGTTCGCGATCGATGAAGATGGAGCAGGTTGTTGCAGCCGTTACGGATCAGTTTGAGGTCTCGCTAACAAAAGCCGGTCCACAAACCAGCTCGGAAGCTGAGGTTTGTTGCTAATGATGCTGCTGCTATCCGAATGGCTTGTGCAGTTTAATGACGGCTTTGGTGTCATTCAGTACATCACCCTGCGTGCTATTTTTGCGGCATTAACCTCTTTGGTTGCCTGCCTGGTGTTTGGGCCTTCCATGATCCGTTGGTTGCAGGCAGCAAGTATTGGTCAAAGTGTCCGTGATGATGGTCCGAGTTCGCATCTGTCTAAAGCAGGTACACCGACGATGGGTGGGGCAATGATTCTGGTTGCTGTCTGCATAAGTGTTTTGTTGTGGTCGGACTTATCGGTCCGCTATGTATGGGTTGTGCTGTTTGTTACTTCTGCTTTTGGCGTAATCGGTTGGGTGGATGACTATCGAAAAGTGTTGCTGAAAAACTCTGACGGTCTATCTGCGTCAGCAAAGTTTTTCTGGCAATCGGTGGCGGCGTTTGCTGCAGCTTTATTTATTTATATGACCGCTCGGAGTACGGCGGAAGTTAGTTTACTAATTCCGTACGTTAAAGATGTGTCGATTTATCTGGGTCTGTTTTTTATTCCATTTACCTATTTCGTTATTGTCGGTACCAGTAACGCGGTGAATCTAACAGACGGTTTGGATGGACTGGCAATTATGCCAACAGTGATGGTCGCGGCTGCATTGGGCTTGTTTGCCTATGTTACCGGGCATGCAGTTTTTTCAAACTATCTGGGTATTCCGGGAATCGAAGGTGTTGGTGAGTTAACGGTATTTTGTTCGAGTCTCGTTGGTGCCGGTCTGGGGTTTCTGTGGTTTAACACCTATCCGGCGCAGGTGTTTATGGGTGATGTAGGTGCACTGGCGATAGGTGCAGCGCTCGGCGTAGTTGCTGTGCTGGTAAGGCAGGAGCTAATACTTTTTGTAATGGGTGGTGTTTTTGTTATGGAAACCGTCAGTGTATTTCTGCAGGTGGCTTCCTTTAAGTTAACAGGCAAACGGATTTTCAAAATGGCACCAATCCATCATCACTTTGAATTAAAGGGATGGCCGGAGCCACGCGTAATTGTCCGTTTCTGGATTATTACTTTCATTCTGGTCTTGCTGGGCCTCGCAAGTTTAAAGATTCGTTGATATGACTGATACGAATAAAAACTATCTGGTAGTTGGGCTTGGCATAAGTGGAATGTCAGTCGTGCGATATTTCGGTCGCATTGGCGCATCATTTGAAGTTGTAGAAGGTAACACTGAGCGCTTTCAGGCGCTGAGGAAGCAGGAGCCTGTATTGGAAGGTGTGCGTTGCCATAACATCGCGCTTTCTGTTGAACTGTTGTGTAACTTTGATTGTGTAGTGGTTAGTCCGGGCGTATCAGTGAGATCGGAAATTTTTGATAAATCACGTGAAGCGGGTGTGGAGGTAATCGGTGACGTTGAATTGTTTGCCCGTGCGGTAACCAGGCCCGTGCTGGCGGTAACTGGCTCGAACGGCAAAAGTACCGTGGTGAGCATGACCGGTGAGTTGCTGAATGCCGCAGCTATAAATGCTGCCGTTGTAGGTAATGTCGGCTATGCCTGTCTCGACAGTTTGCAGGATGAGTCAATTGAAGCGTATGTGCTTGAGCTGTCGAGCTTTCAGCTTGAAACAACCTATTCTCTAAAGCCAATTGTAGCGAGCGTCTTAAATGTATGTGCTGATCATCTGGATCGCTATGATGGGTTGGATGACTATGCTGAAGTCAAGCGAAGCATTTACCATAATGCACAGCACATTGTATTCAATCTTGATGATGAAATGACCGTCCCGGCTGACTTGTCTTCGAATGGAAACGGAATTAGCTTCAGTGCCGCAAATCAGGACGCTGATTGGTCAATAAAAAATGATGGAACTGATGCGTTATTGTCGGGTGGCCCAATTGCCGAGATCGTAGCCAGTGATGTCAAAGTGGCGGGATCACATAACTGTCTCAATGCATTATCCGCAATGGCGATGGCTTCTGTTTTGATAGATGCAGACAGAAGCAACATGAGTGCAATATTCACCAATGGTTTTGCAAAATTTACCGGATTGCCTCATCGCACTGCGCTTGTTTGTAAGTCCGGCAGCGTCAGCTGGGTTAATGACTCAAAAGGAACCAACGTCGGCGCTGCGATCAGTGCCATCAAAGGCATGTTATCACCAGTAGTTTTGATCGCGGGTGGTCGTGGAAAAAATGCAGACTATGAACCACTGCGTGAAGTGGTTGCCGAGTTATGCACAGCAGTTGTATTGATTGGGGAAGACGCTGGAAAAATTGAGCGGGTGATTGGTGCATCTGTGCCAGTCCATCGAGCTGATTCAATGCAGGAGGCAGTACGATGTGCTGCTGAAATATCAAATCCAGGAGATTGTGTGTTGCTCTCTCCAGCCTGTGCAAGCTTCGATATGTTTAAAAACTTTGAGGAGCGTGGTGCTGTATTCGAGAGTGAGGTTAAAAAACTATGCGCCTAGATCTTGAGAAAAAAGCTATGGGTGTACAGGTGCTGACTGAGAGGCAACGTGTCGATTGGGTGTTGCTTGGTTTACTTGGTGCGCTTGCAGCGTTAGGCCTTGTTATGGTTTTTTCTGCATCAGTGGCGCAAGCGGAACGGATTCTTGAAGACGCCACCTACTACGGCAGACTACAGGCTATTTATCTGGCTATTGGCTTCGTAGCAGCAATGGTTGTATGGCGCATACCTTTGGATGTTTTTGAAGAGTATGGACCAGCGCTGCTGTGTCTGGGTTTCCTGTTATTGTTTCTGGTTCTATTGCCGTTTGTCGGTAAGAGTGTCAATGGCAGCCGACGCTGGATCCAAATGGGGTTTTCTTTTCAGCCATCGGAGTTCTTCAAGATAGCAATTATCGTCTATTTGGCGGGCTATTTTGTGCGCAAGGGTGATCAGATTAAAAACAACGTCGCTGTGTTTTTGGTGCCGCTTGGTATTGCGGCGATTGCAGCAGTACTTTTGTTGCTGGAGCCTGATTTCGGTGCAACCGTGGTAATTGCTGCGACGGTTGTTTGCATGATGTTTGTAGCGGGCTGTCGCTGGCGGCACTTTTTGCTAACTATGGTGGTTGTTGTGCCGCTTGGCTTAATAGCCATTTTGGCTTCACCGTACAGAAAAAGTCGGCTGCTAAGTTTTGTAAATCCATGGGATGATCCGTTCGCAACAGATTTTCAATTGACGCAATCGCTGATCGCTGTGGGCAGAGGTTCATGGGACGGTGTCGGTCTTGGTAACAGTGTGCAAAAAATGGCGTATCTGCCTGAAGCACACACTGACTTTGTATTTGCGGTGTTTGCCGAAGAGTTAGGTTTTATTGGTGTAGCGCTGTTGGTGTCATTGTTTGCATTGATTGTTGCACGATGTTTCAAGATTGCTCGGGATGCTGACCGGGCAGGACTTACCTTTGGTTCGCATATCGCGACCGGTGTGGGCTTCTGGTTTGGCTTTCAGGCCTTTATCAACATCGGCGCGAATATGGGTATTCTGCCAACCAAAGGGATAACACTTCCTTTATTCAGCTACGGCGGCAGTAGTGTGCTGGCAGTTGGCATTGCATGCGGATTTGTTATGCGTGTGAATCGTGAGGTTGCGCTGCAAACCGAGAGTGAGTTAGCACGAGGTGTTGCTAATCGCCTGGAAGCGTTGGCTGCCAAATCGGCGGTGCAACATGTCTGACGCCACAGTAGTGATTGCAGCAGGTGGTACCGGTGGGCATGTCTTTCCAGCGTTGGCAGTTGCCAGTGTTTTACGTGAACGCAATATCCCGGTGGTTTGGGTCGGAAGTCAAGCTGGTCTCGAAAATCGAGTTGTACCGAATAATGATATCCCGTTACACAATATTGGGGTTTCACCCCTTCGTGGTGGTGGTTTATTAAGAAAACCTGTCGGCTTACTTAATTTGGTTAAAGCCATTGTCAGTTCAATAAAAATTGTACGCCAGGTGCGCGCAGGTACTGTGCTTGGCATGGGAGGGTATGTTTCCGGGCCCGTTTGTCTTGCTGCCAAAATGAATGGCTGCCGCATGATTGTGCATGAACAAAATGCAGTGCCCGGCTTTACCAATCGCATTCTGAAACAGTTTGCTAACAAAGTGCTTGAAGCAATTCCTAATACGTTTGCGGCTGGGGGAAAGGTGACCTGCACCGGTAACCCTGTCAGACAGGAGCTATTGGCGATTGATGAGCCGGGTGTTCGCTATGCTGCTCGTGGTGATGCACTCCGGGTATTAATTATTGGTGGTAGTCAGGGTGCACGTGCATTGAATGAAAAAGTGCCTCAGGCGTTAGCGCAGGTAGATAAACCACTTGAGGTAATACACCAGTGCGGAACGCGATGGATAAGTGAAACACAAGAATACTATCGGGACATCACACACCAGTGTGAAGTTAGAGAATTCATTGACGATATGGCTGAAGTTTATAGTTGGGCCGACATTATAATTTGTCGTTCCGGTGCGATGACCGTTGCAGAGGTTGCAGCTGTTGGTCTGGCGTCAATTCTTATTCCTTATCCTGCGGCAGTTGATGATCACCAAACAGCTAATGGCTCATATTTGGTTGATGCAGGTGCTGCGATAATGATGCAGGAAGGTGATGTGACAGCAGCTGGCCTGGCTGCACAGTTACAAAATTTTGATCGAGAGAAGCTTACATTAATGGCAGTAAATGCACGGCAAATATCAAAGCGTGATGCTACTGAGCGTGTGATAACCGAGTTGACCGGAGTTGCGGCATGAGTGCCACGGCAAACACAATCCAAAGCTGGATGCGTCGTATCGACCACGTACACTTTGTTGGTATTGGTGGTGTCGGTATGGGTGGTATAGCTGAGGTGATGGTGAATCTTGGCTACCGTGTCAGCGGTTCAGATATGGCCCGCAACGCGCTGGTGCAAAGGCTTGAATCTCTGGGGGCGAAGGTGTTCCAGGGTCACGATGTATCAAATGTTGAAGGAGTTGATGTAGTGGTTGTGTCGTCTGCTATTTCTGAAGATAACCCTGAAGTTGCCGTAGCAAGAAAAAATCGTATCCCGGTAATCCGGCGTGCAGAGATGTTAGGCGAGCTGATGAGGTTCAAGCAGGGAATCGCAATTGCCGGTACCCATGGTAAGACAACTACTACCAGTCTGGTGGCAAGCCTTCTGACAGAAGGTGGTATGGATCCGACTTATGTTATTGGTGGTAAGTTGAATAGCTCTTCTACCAATGCATACCTGGGTCAGTCTGAGTGGCTGGTTGCGGAAGCAGATGAGAGTGATGCGTCTTTTCTGTCGTTGCAACCTGTTATTGCGATTGTCACCAATATTGATGCGGATCATCTGTCATCGTACGAAAATGATTTTGATCGATTGAAAAATGCATTTGTCGAATTTTTACAACACCTGCCTTTTTACGGGCTGGCTGTCATGTGTATTGATGATGAAGAAGTTCGCGCTTTGGTTGACAGGATATCGCGACCGGTAATGACATACGGCTTCAGCGAAGATGCCGACGTTCGCGGTATGAATTTCAGACAGGATAAAATGAAATCCTGCTTTGATGTGAAACTACCTGACGGCACAGAGATGCGTCAAATCACACTCAATCTGCCGGGTAAGCACAATGCGCAAAATGCATTGGCCGCCGTTGCTGTTGGCTGGGAGCTCGGCTTACGTGCGCAAAATATGCGCCGTGCATTTCAGAATTTTGAAGGAATTGGCCGTCGTGCACAGCCTTTAGGCCCGTTGCTGCTCGAGGATGGGCAGGCAGAACTGTTTGATGATTACGGTCATCATCCACGTGAAGTTGCTGCAACTCTTGAAGCAATTAAAAGTGGCAGACCTACGAACCGTTTGGTGGTTGTTTTTCAACCGCATCGTTATACCCGCACACGTGATTTATTTGATGACTTTACCGATGCACTCTGTGATGCAGATGTGTTGTTGCTGTGTGATGTCTATCCAGCAGGTGAAGCGCCAATCGCAGGTGCAGATGGCCGGGCACTGGCTCGGGCTATCAGGCAGCGTGGAGTAATCGATCCGATTTTTGTTGCTGATATTGATCAGGTTGCCAAAACACTTGAAGGTGTATTAGTGCCTAATGATGTGGTGCTTACACTTGGTGCAGGTTCAATAGGTAGTATAGCTGCGAGTTTGCCGGATCACTTTGCCTCAATGGAGAGTGGCAATGCCTGAGCACAACTTTGGTCGAGTAGCAGTGTTAATGGGAGGCTGGTCCGCTGAGCGAGAAGTGTCATTGTCCAGTGGTCGTCAGGTGCTTGATGCTTTGGTGTCGCTGGGAATAGACGCGTTTGCTGTAGATGTTGAGCGTACTGAACTGAGCAGTGCACTGGTTGGTAAGTGCGATCGCGTATTTAACATATTGCACGGTACCTGGGGTGAAGATGGCCGTGTTCAGGGCTTGCTGGATACTCTGGGCATTCCATACACCGGTACGGGTGTGCTCGGCTGTGCTTTAACGATGGATAAGAACTTAACCAAGGTAGTATGCCAGCAGCAAGGTGTTGTAACCCCTGCCTGGAAGATGGTCGACAATGCAGATGAGTGCGAAGCAGCGGCGCGTGAGATTGCAGATGAAACTGGTTATCCGGTTGTTGTGAAGCCTGCAAAAGAAGGTTCAAGTGTTGGAGTTTCCATTGCACGGGAAAATCAACTGCATGACGCATACAGTCTTGCGGCGACGTACGGCAATGTAATGGTCGAACAGTTTATCAGTGGCAGTGAAATTACTGCTGCAATACTTAATGGTGTTGCTATGCCGCTGATAAAAATATCAACACCACGGGAGTTTTATGATTTTGAAGCCAAGTATCAGGAGGACTCTACTGTGTATGATTGTCCATGTGGTCTTGCTCCAGAATTAGAAAAGGAAATTCAATCCACAGCGCTCAAGGTATTTGAGATTACACGGTGCGAAATGTGGGGACGAGTAGATTTTTTACTTGATGATGAAGGCAATCACTACCTGCTTGAAGTTAATACAGCACCTGGTATGACTGATCACAGTCTTGTGCCTATGGCCGCTGCCGCTACGGGTCTGGATTTTCCAGAGCTCGTCACTCAAATTTTGACAACCACAGTTGATAGCTAGTGAACAATGTACATATAAATAGTAATGACGTAAGAGAGCATTCTTTGTACATGGATGCTGGTGTTTCATCTCAACCCGTCCTGCCTGTTGTTCAGGATCGAGCTCTGGCATCTATTGGTCGGGTGATGGTGATTGCTGTCTTCGGGTTTGTGGCTTTGTTTTTGTTGCAACTTGCGTTGGATCATTTTAGAAATCCCGGTCGATTTCCTATCCGTAGTGTGGTGGTAGAAGGTGTCTACCAGTTCGCGGACAAGGGGCAGATGCGAGATCGAGTGATGACACAGGCATCGCGGGGCTTTTTTAACCTTGATATCGAAGACATCCAGCGCAATGTGGAGGAACTTCCGTGGGTTAAAAACGCTTACGTTCGCCGTGTATGGCCGGAAAGCATTACCGTACACGTTGAAGAGCACAAACCTGTGGCGCGTTGGGGTGACAGATCATTGGTCACAGACGGGTTCAAAATTTTCTCACCACCGCAGCTGAAAGGAGCGGCAGAACCTGAGTTACAGGAACTCGTTGCGGAATTGCCAATGTTGTATTCGCCCGAAAGACGTCACGTATCACTACTCAAGTTGCTCAATGAGACCAGAACTATGCTGGATCAGGTGGAAGCTCCTTTGGAGGGAATGGTAGAGGATGAGCGTCGGTCCCTCACGCTTCATTTAAAAAACGATGTAAAAGTTGTTATTGGTCATAGAGAAGTACAAAAAAGAATAAAAAGATTTTCTGAAATTTTTCGCCCCTACGTTGCTCCTGTCTACGACGACATAGCAAAGGTTGATATGAGATACACAAATGGATTTGCTATGGCGCGCAAAAGTACGATTTCTGAAAATTTGAGGGTTCAATGATATGGCTGCTAACCAGGATCAAAGAATTGTTGTAGGTCTTGATATCGGGACCACGAAAATTGTGGCGATTGTGGCAAAAATTATAGATGACGACCGTATTGAGATAATCGGGCTTGGTCATCAGCCATCGCAAGGGTTAAAAAAGGGGGTGGTGATCAATATTGAGTCAACTGTTGCGGCAATTCAGGATGCTGTAAATGAAGCAGAGTTGATGGCTGGTGTTCAAATTCAATCGGTTTATGCGGGCATTGCGGGAAGTCATATTAAGAGTATGAACTCTCACGGTATAGTTGCTATCCGCGATGGCGAAGTCACTGCAGGCGATGTTGAGCGTGTAATAGATGCCGCTAAAGCGGTGGCTATTCCTGCTGATCAGAAAATCCTGCATGTGTTGCCGCAGGAATTCATTATTGATAACCAGGAAGGTATCCGTGAGCCTATCGGGATGTCTGGTGTGCGACTGGAAGCGAAAGTCCATTTAGTAACAGGTTCAGTAAGTGCCGCTCAGAACATTGCCAAGTGCGTGCAGCGATGTGGGCTTGAAGTTGATGACATTATTCTTGAGCAGCTGGCGTCTTCTTTTTCTGTGCTAACTGAAGATGAAAAAGATCTTGGTGTGTGTCTGGTTGATATTGGAGGTGGCACAACTGACATTGCTGTCTTTACCGAAGGTGCAATACGGCACACTGCAGTGATCCCAATTGCTGGTGACCAGGTGACAAACGACATCGCAGTTGCGGTAAGAACTCCAACACCTAATGCAGAGGATATTAAGGTTCGCTATGCCTGTGCGTTGCAACAACTGGCTAACCCTGATGATGTGATTGAAGTTCCTGGTGTTGGAGACAGAGACTCAAGGGAGCTTGAGAGTCAGGTGCTGGCTGAGGTGGTGGAGGCGCGTTATGAAGAGTTGCTAACACTTGTACACGAAGAGCTGCGACGCAGCGGATTTGACGAGTTATGTGCTTCCGGCATTGTACTGACCGGTGGTAGTTCAAAAATTCAGGGAGTGGTTGAGTTGGCTGAGGAGGTGTTTCATATGCCTGTAAGGTTAGGTGAACCACAGGATATTTTCGGATTGGTGGATGTAGTCCGTAACCCCATACATGCGACAGGAGTTGGCTTATTAATGTATGGACAAAAATCAGGAGGAACAGGGCAGGAGAGCAGTAAACGCAAAGCAGTAGATGAGGACGGGGTTTTTGAACGCATGAAGGCATGGTTCAAAAGAAATTTCTAACAACTTAATATTTTAATTCTAGACATAGCTATACATAACCGAGGGGTGATGAGAATGTTCCAATACGATGCAAACCAAAATCAAGCAGCCGTAATTAAAGTAATGGGTGTTGGCGGCGGTGGTGGTAATGCTGTTGATCACATGATGAACGCCAACATTCAGGGCGTGGAGTACATTTGTGCGAATACCGACGCACAGGTACTTTCGAAAATGGGTGCTAAAAATACCATTCAGCTCGGTACTGAGATTACCAAAGGTCTGGGTGCAGGTACCAACCCTGATATCGGCCGTCAGGCAGCGCAGGAAGACCGCGATCATATTGCCCAGGTTATCAGTGGTGCTGATATGTTGTTTCTGACTGCCGGCATGGGTGGTGGTACTGGTACTGGCGCTATACCTGTGATTGCATCAATTGCCAAAGACCTCGGGGTCCTGACTGTCGCTGTTGTTACCAAGCCATTTCCTTTTGAAGGTGGCAAGCGACGCAAGGTAGCAGAAGATGGCTTGATTGAATTGCGTCAGCAAGTCGATTCTGTGATTGTTATACCCAATGAGAAGCTGCTGACCAATCTGCCAACCAACGTCACTATGCTGCAGGCATTTAAGGCCGCTAATGACGTTCTGAAAAATGCGGTACAGGGTATTGCTGAAATTATTACCAACCCTGGTTTGATCAATGTTGACTTTGCGGACGTGCGTTCCGTGATGTCTGAAATGGGTCAGGCGATGATGGGTACAGGTAGTGCTCATGGCGAAAACCGTGCTGCGGATGCTGCCAGACTGGCAACTGAAAGCCCCTTGCTTGATGACGTTAATCTGAAAGGTGCCAGAGGTATCTTATGTAATATCACCGCTGGATCAGATCTTTCCATGCAGGAGTTCGAGACTGTCGGTGATGTGCTGGAAAATATCTCTGCAACTGATGCTAATGTTGTACTGGGTACTTCTATTAATAATGAAATGGAAGGTGAGATCCGCGTGACGGTTGTAGCATCCGGCCTTGAAGGTGAGCGCGTGCGAAAGCCAATGCGTGTAGTCCGCTCAACGGATAACCGTAAGTCAGCTGAAGCAAAAACTGGCTATGGACAATACGAAAAACCTGCTGTTGAGCGCGCCTCATCGACTCGCAAAGTTGCCAGAATGCGCGCGCCTGAAACGGCAGTTGAGTCTGGTGCACCTGGTCGTGAGCAGCGTGACTTCGAACCGCGCAGACCAGAACGCAGGCCAGAACCACGTCGAACGAATTCACGTCCTGATCCGGTTAGCTACGACACCAGTGGTGCGAAAGATGGCGAGATGAGCTACCTTGATTTGCCGACATTCCTGCGTCGCCAGGCTGATTAGTCTGAACGCTAACTGAGCTTGTCAAAAATTAAGTAAGTTGAAAGTCATTAGTGGCACATGGATGTGCCGCCCTCTTGTCCAGCAGCCTAAAAAATCCTCGACATTTAAGATCCGAAATCTGCGGAATTGAATTTCCGGCAATATTACCGCCAGGTAAATTCGCGATGTCTATCACATTCGTGGTTAGTTACCATTGATTAAGAGTGCTGGAGCTCAAAATCTGCTTCCCTTAATATTCCTTTCCGCGGAGGCGTTCAGCGCGCGTCCGGAAGCTGTCCGCGTAAAATCAGTCAGTTCGAAGAAGTCTGTTCGAACAGATAGTTCAGTTGCCTAAAATAAGGACAATAATAAGGTGATTCTCCAACGTACCTTAAATATTCCGATCCACGCCACAGGTGTAGGGTTGCATACTGGCCGTAAGGTCTACCTGACGCTGTCTCCTGCGCCAATAAATACAGGCATTGTATTCAGGCGTGACGTTGGCAGTCGGGTGGTATCTATTCCGGCCACGGCATTGAACGTGGTTTCTACCGAACTCGCCACCACTATTGGTGACGACGAAGGTAATACCATTTCTACTATTGAGCACCTGATGGCAGCTTTTGCCGGGCTCGGAATAGACAATTGTTATGTCGATGTCAGTGCCCGTGAAGTGCCCATTATGGACGGTAGTTCCGCGCCATTTATTTTCCTGATTCAATCGGCGGGTATAAGAGAGCAGTCAGCACCGAAGCGGTTTATCAGAATTACAAAACCGCTGTTTGCTGAAGAAGGCGACAAATGGGTTCGCTTTGATCCGTATGACGGTTTTAGAGTCAATTTTGAGATTAACTTCAGGCATCCTGCTATCGCGGAAGGATCGCAACAAGCGGTGATTGATTTCTCATCGTCATCATTTGTGCGCGAGATCAGCCGTGCGAGAACGTTCGGATTTATGAGTGATATCGAAGCCTTACGCAAGCGTAACCTGGCCCTGGGTGGTTGCCTCGATAACGCGATTGTTGTGGATAACTATAAAGTGCTGAACACCGATGGCTTGCGCTATGGCGATGAGTTCGTGCGTCACAAGATCCTCGATGCGATTGGCGATCTGTTTCAGCTCGGGTGTGGTGTTATCGGTGAATTTACCGGCTACAAGTCCGGCCATGGTCTGAACAATATGCTTGTTAGAGAATTGCTTGCACGACCAGATGCGTGGGAAGAAGTGACATTTGACGAAAGCCAAAGTCCTATTGCTTACACTCAGCCGCTTGAAGTTGTACCGGAACTTGCGCAACCAGCTTAGTAAACCAACTGCCTGGCAAATCAAACAGCCGGGTTAATCAACCGCTTGGCAAATCAACAGGCTGGTGAACAGTCTGTCGGGTGCAAAGGGGCGGGTGCTGGCTTTCTGATCATTTGCTCTCGCTGGACTGCGGCCGTACCTCTGGTTTCGGTACAGTTCGAGCCTGAACTTCTTTGACTACAATACCCTCGCGTTCAAAAAACTCAATGATTTCAGCGCTGTGAAACCGCATTCTGCTGGTCCACTCCGGCGCGTCTGAAAAAACCGTCAGTCGGTTGTCTGTCAGGCTGGCATAGCTGACCCGCGGAATAAACTCTTCAGGCAGCGCCCGGTCGAGTATTTTTTTTAGCTGTTTCCACTGGCGCGCGCGCCTGACCAGTTCGGAGTCGAGAAAGCTGTTCATTTCCTGCATGGTGTGCAGTTTATCCAAGTTATCTCTGATCAGCCAATCGTTTGACTCTTTCAAGTCTGGCGAAGGATTAATGCGCGAGCAAATTGAGCGTCAAAATTGCATAGTGGTTGGGCTGTTTGGTCTTTTATTGGAATTATCGTGCTGCGTCCCCATACTTTCCCATCACGTTAACATTGGTTCTTTGCTCTGTTTTATCAGGACCTTCTGATAACCAAACTGATATTATTCGCGAATCAAAAAAAACACCGCAATGCATATACGCAGGGTCACCGATGATTGGTAAGCCAGATGTTAGGTAACTTAGTTAAAAAATTTGTAGGCAGTCGCAATGACCGTCTCGTAAAACAGTACGGGCGAACGGTGAGCGGTGCGACAGATCTTGCCGATTCAATGGCGTCTCTCACCGACGAGCAGCTAAAAGCCAAAACCGACGAGTTCAGAACCAGACTAGCCAACGAGGCTACCCTTGATGAGCTGCTGCCTGAAGCTTTTGCGGTCGTTCGTGAGGCCGGTGTGCGCTCGCTGGGCATGCGCCACTACGATGTTCAATTTATCGGTGGGGCCGTCCTGCACGATGGCAAAATTGCAGAAATGCGGACAGGTGAAGGCAAGACGCTGGTGGCGACTACCGCTGTTTATCTCAACGCGCTGCATGGTCGCGGGGTGCATGTTATAACCGTCAACGATTATCTCGCTCAGCGTGACTCTGAATGGATGGGCAACCTGTATCGCTATCTGGGGCTGACGGTAGGTGTAATAGTCAGTGGTCTGAACTCAGAAGCCCGGCGTGAAGCCTATGCCGCGGATGTGACGTACGGTACTAACAACGAATTTGGTTTTGACTACCTGCGCGACAATATGGCGCTCAGTACAGAAGAAAAAGTGCAGCGCGATTTGTACTTTGCAATCGTCGATGAAGTCGACTCGATCCTCATTGATGAGGCCCGTACACCATTAATTATCTCTGGTCCTACCAATGAAAGCAGTGAGACCTATGCGAAAATTAATCTCGTTGTTCCCGGCCTTGAAGCGGTTGTGGAGGAAGAAGGCCCGGGTGATTACACCGTAGATGAAAAAGCCAAGCAGGTATTTCTGACCGAAACTGGTATGGACCGCATTGAGCAGCTGTTAAACGAACAGGATCTGCTGGAAGAAGACGAGAGCCTCTACGATGCTGCCAACATCAGCTTGTTGCATCACTTGAATGCAGCACTCAGAGCCCATGCGCTTTTTAAGAAAGACATCGACTACATAGTATCTAACGGTCAGATCGTTATTGTTGATGAATTTACCGGACGCACCATGGCCGGCCGCAGATGGTCTGATGGTTTGCATCAGGCGATTGAAGCCAAAGAAGGTGTGACCATTCAGCAGGAGAATCAGACTCTTGCTTCAATCACTTACCAGAACTATTTCAGGCTCTATGAAAAGCTTGCCGGTATGACCGGAACCGCGGATACAGAAGCGTTTGAGTTTGAACAAATCTATGGGCTTGAGGTAGTGGTTATACCTACCAACAAGAGCATGGTTCGTGATGATCGCGGTGATCTTATCTATCTGACACAGCGTGAAAAATACGACGCCATTGTTGAAGATATTGAGTCCTGCGTAGAGCGCAAGCAGCCGGTTCTGGTTGGTACCACTTCTATCGAAACTTCCGAATATCTGGCTGGCCTGCTGAAAGAAAAAAATATTTCTCACGAGGTGCTGAACGCCAAGCAGCACGAACGTGAAGCACAAATTATTGCCGATGCCGGTCGTGCCAGTGCGGTGACCATTGCAACCAATATGGCAGGTCGTGGTACCGATATAG
>CAZYRP010000087.1:0-20349 GCA_964649465.1 uncultured Granulosicoccaceae bacterium
TAATGGGCGCTTACGGCCACAGCAAAATTCGCGACCTCCTGATGGGGAGTGTCACAAGAAGCGTGTTGCAAAATATGAAGGTGCCGGTGTTAATGTCACATTGATTCGAGCCGGGATACACTAGTTGTGGTCGGGACAGGGGTTTAACCTTTATTGGCAGATCAGGGTGCTGGTCTACCATATTGTCGTTATGATGGAATTATGACTGACATAAAATCAACCCAAGTTTTAACAGTGGGTGCTGGACAGAAGAGTCCTGGTTTTCGCGATTGAAGCGTTTAGAAGGGCAATGACTAGCCAGGGCAATACACTTACCGGGCGCCCGATTACCCGGATCATTGCTGAGCATTAGCCCTTCAAACTATACCGGGGGGTGTTTTTCCTGACAATTAGATTGCTTTTTCTTTAAAAAAGCCGCTTTCGATTTTTCCCAGTTTTCTATATTTTTGAGGCCTTGACGTTCGGTATTGTTGCTTGCAGACATCTTGTCATTGCAATTTTTGGCATCGTTGTTCGCCGCGGTATTTTTGTTACCCGGTGAGTTATTCATTTTATCGGTTACATTCTCTTTGCACATTTTATCTTCCTTATTATCACCAATGGGTTGAGATCTAACTGCTTCTCTTAGGGGTAAATCTAGCATTGGTGAACGACAATTAATTGATCTTAATCAATTAATGTTAACAAACGCCTGCGTTTTGGTTACACATAGAATGTAGTACCGGAGACTCCAAATAGATTTCTGTAATACAGTTTTGTTGATACGTATCAATAGATGCTCCGTAAATATTTGGATAGTTGCATAGTGACTATCTCAAAGAAAAGGAGCAACACATGTCCAGAACTACTATACAGTCGGTGGATCATCCTGCTGAACAAGCTGTAAGCGATTCGTGGAGCAGTCGCTTTCCATCTGCATACACCATCCTCTTTGGCCTAATCGCCTTTGTGGCGGCTTTAACTTGGTTGATACCGGCGGGTAAATATCAACGCGTTACCAATGAGGCTCTCGGCAAAGAGGTTCCGGTACCCGGAACGTTTGAGGCCGTAGAGAGTAATCCACAAAATTGGCTTGATGTGTTTTTTGCCCCGATAAAAGGATTTTACGACCCTTCCGCCTATACAGCCAACGCTATTGATGTGGCACTTTTCGTATTAGTGATAGGTGGGTTTTTGGGTGTTGTGAATAGCACGGGCGCTATAAGCGGTGGAATCCGCCGTGCCATGGAATCACTTAAAGGCAGAGAGAGCTGGATGATACCCATATTAATGGGCTTGTTTGCGCTCGGTGGAACTACATACGGCATGGCAGAAGAAACGTTAGCTTTCTACGCGCTAATCGTACCGATTATGATAGCGGCCGGGTATGACGCGCTTACCGGTGCGGCAATCATTTTATTGGGCGCTGGTATTGGTGTACTCGGATCGACGATTAATCCATTCGCTACAACGATTGCTTCGAACGCGGCAAACATACCGTTTACGCAGGGAATGGGCTTAAGGATATTTATGCTACTCGCAGGGTGGATAATCTGTGTTGTTTACGTCATGCGCTATGCCGCGAAAGTCAAAACCTCTCCCGATAAATCCATTGTGTCTGATTTGGCCGAGAAAAATCGTAACCGTTTTTCGCAGGCGCTTGACACAGACGAAAGTGAATTTTCTTTTCGCGACAAAATACTTGTCTTTATGTTTGCGCTGACCTTCCTTGTGATGATCTGGGGAGTTGCCACCCAGGGTTGGTGGATGGGTGAAATGACTGCGTTGTTCCTCGGGGCATCACTAGCCATTGGTGTCGTCGGCTGGTTAGGAGAGAAAGGCTTCACCAACGCGTTTATCGATGGTGCCAAAGACCTGCTGGGTGTTGCATTAATCATCGGTATAGCGCGCGGTATTGTGGTGGTGATGGATGAAGGGAATATTACTGACTCAATTCTGCATACATGCGAGCAAGCTATACAGGGTTACTCGTCGGTAGCCTATATCAACGCGTTGTATTGGATTGAGGTATTTGTTTCGTTTTTTGTGCCATCAACTTCCGGGCTGGCCGTGTTGAGCATGCCGATTCTCGCACCATTATCTGATTTCGCCAACGTCGATCGCTCGCTTGCGGTAACCGCTTATCAGTCTGCCAGTGGGATAGTGAACCTGATCACGCCAACTTCAGCGGTAGTCATCGGCGGGTTGTCCATCGCCGGCGTTCCTTACAATCGCTGGTTGCGATTTATCTGGCCTTTATTGTTGATATTGACAGTGTTAATCATGGTAATACTCACAATCGGGGTCTTGCTGTGATTGCTGATCCGGTAACACGTGACTTGTCGTTTCCATCAACCGAATCGATTGAGAAACCCGGGGTGTACTCGGAGGTTGGAAAGTTGCGCAAGGTCATGGTGAGTCATCCTGGTCTTGCGCATCAAAGACTGACTCCGGGCAATTGTAATGAGTTTTTGTTCGACGATGTTTTCTGGGTTAGCGAGGCGCGCAAAGATCATTTCGACTTTTGTCAGAAGATGGTTGATCGCGGTGTAGAGGTTGTCGACTTTCAACAGCTTCTGTCGCAGGTGCTGGATATTCCGCAAGCCCGCCGTTGGCTTCTCGACAGACGAATCACAGAAGATCACGTTGGTGTGGGAATGCTTGATGAACTTAAGTGTTGGATGGCAGAGCTTTCGGGCGAGACGCTTGCCGACTATCTAACTGGAGGTGTGTTAGGCCGCGATCTGCCATTTCAGAACAAAGGGTTATTTAGTGAGTATTTAGGCGCTGATGGCTTTGTGATACCACCACTGCCTAACCTGTTGTTTACCCGCGATATCTCGTGTTGGATCTACGACCAGGTTTCACTCAATCCTATGTATTGGCCTGCACGACGCAACGAAACGTTATTGACTGAGGCCGTATACCGGTTTCATCCGGCTTTCAAGTTGGATGATTCGTACATCGTCTGGGGCAGTAGTGACAGCGATCACGGGCCTGCGACTTTGGAAGGTGGTGATGTTATGCCGATAGGTAACCGTGCTGTGTTGATAGGGATGGGAGAACGAAGTTCTCCACAGGCGGTCAGCCAGTTAGCCAGTGCGTTGTTTACCGCGGGATCAGTCGACCGGGTGATCGCCTGTCAAATGCTCAAATCACGTAGTGCGATGCATCTGGATACTGTCTTTACGTTTTGTGACCACGACTTGGTAACAAGCTACGTTGAAATTGCAGAAGGTATCCGATGTTGCAGTCTATGGCCCGGCGACGGTGAACACAAAATTAGTTACCAGCCAGAATCCAAATCGTTGTTTGATCTGGTGGCTGAGGCTGTAGGTGTCAAGTCACTGCGCGTCGTACCAACTGGTGGCGATCATTTTGAACAGGCACGTGAACAATGGGATGACGGCAACAATGTAGTTGCGCTCGAACCTGGTGTGGTATTGGCCTATGACCGCAACGTGCACACCAACACGCTGCTACGCAAACAAGGAGTGGAAGTGATTACCTTGCGTGGAGCAGAACTCGGTCGAGGTCGGGGTGGGGGACATTGCATGACCTGTCCGTTGCTGCGAGATGCGGTTTAACCCAACATTTTTACTTGGAGAATAATGCTATGTCAGTCGAGCAACTACATAATAGTTTCCGCTACCGTCATCTGCTTACTCTGAAGAACTTCAGAAAGCATGAAATTGAGAGCCTGATTGAACTGGCAGCTGAGTTAAAGCAGGCTAAAAAAGAAGGCATAGAATTCAAAAGACTACGCAATAAAGAAATTGCCCTGATCTTTGAAAAAGACTCAACCCGCACTCGCGCTGGTTTTGAAGTGGCGGCACACGATCAGGGTGCGCATGTAACTTACCTTGGCCCAAGCGGAAGCCAGATTGGTTATAAAGAAAGCATCAAAGACACTGCAAGAGTGCTGGGCAGGATGTATGACGGCATTGAATATAGAGGGTTTGATCAAGGGGCTGTGGAAGATCTTGCCAGATACGCAGGCGTTCCGGTTTACAACGGTTTGACCGATAAATTCCACCCGACCCAGGTACTTGCTGACTTGCTAACGATGTCCGAGCATGTCGATAAACCCTGGTCTGACATCAGTTTCTGTTTTATCGGCGATGCTGGTAACAACATGGGTAACTCTCTATTAACCACAGCGGCAATTATGGGCATGGATGTCAGACTATGTGCGCCAATGGCCTGCTGGCCAGAAGCCAAGATAATTGAAGATGCGAAAGCGCTTGCCAAAAGTAGTGGGGCACGGTTGTCAATAACGGAAAAGTTTCGCGAGGCAGTGGCCGGTTGTGACTTTATATATACCGATGTCTGGCTCTCGATGGGAGAACCAGATGATCAGTGGGCCGATCGAATCGATCTGTTAAAACCCTACCAGGTAAACAGCGAGGTCATGGCCGCAAGCGGCAACCCCGATTGTCGTTTCATGCATTGTCTGCCGGCATTTCACAATACCGATACAGTAGTTGGTAAAAAAATAGCCGAAAGGTTCGGTATCGACTGCATGGAAGTCACTGATGAAGTATTTGAATCAGCGGCCTCGATTGTATTTGATCAGGCTGAAAACCGAATGCATACCATTAAGGCGGTATTGGTATCAACACTGGCAGATAAATCATGAAAATTGTTGTCGCACTGGGTGGAAATGCCTTATTAACTCGTGGTGAGCCGTTAGTAGCTGAGCGGCTAAAACTCAATGCAATGCGGGCAGCGCATGCATTGTACAAGTTGGTGGCGTCCGGTCATGAATTAATTATCACACATGGCAATGGCCCGCAGATTGGTTTAATTGCAGAACAAGCTGCTGCCATTCGGCCACCTGACTCCTTTCCGCTTGATGTACTGGGCGCACAGTCTGATGGCATGATCGGTTATATGCTTGAACAGGAGCTCGACAATGCCTTCAAGGGCAATATCAGAGTAGTGACTTTACTGACGAGTGTTGAAGTAAATCCTGATGATCCTGCGTTTCAAAAACCCTCCAAACCAATTGGCCCCGTATATACAAAAGAAGAGGCTTCAAAGCTGGAGGAACAATATGACTGGGTGACCGCCCGGGACGGAGACGGTTTTCGGCGTGTGGTTCCATCTCCGGCCCCTGCAAAAATACAAGATCTGGACGTAATCAAACTACTTGTAAACAATGACGTGGTAGTGATTTGTGTGGGTGGCGGGGGTGTGCCTGTCATTCGACACTATGATGGGAGCGTAACCGGTGTGGAGGCTGTGATTGACAAGGATCACTCATCTGCATTGTTAGCCAGTTCACTGGAAGCGGACATGTTGCTAATGTTGACCGACGTCGATGGTGTTTACACCGACTACCAAACTACCAGGGCTGACCGAATCGATTCTGTATCAGCTAAGGAAATAAAACAATACGATTTTCCCGATGGTTCTATGGGCCCAAAAGTCGAAGCTGCATGCGAATTTGTTACCAACATGGGTGGTATTGCCGGTATCGGTGAATTGGGTGATGCACTTGAAATTGTGGAGCGAAAAGCTGGGACACTTATCGTTGCCGAATAACTGTATTTTACTGCTGAATAGTTAATGTTCACAAACAGTATCTGTTGATTTGTACCAAACCACTGAACGCCAGTGGCGATAGAGTATCTGTCATGGCAAGTGCCATGTGTGTACTTACACTATCGAAAAGGCGTTCTGATGAAAAACAGTAAAAGTAGAACGCTATCCATCGCGGGTTATGCCATTCTTGTTACCACAACAGCATTGGCAATTGGTAGCAGTATCCTTGTTACGGCTGATGAATCGGGTGAGGATATCAGAGACAGCTACCATGAACATCTGTTGCGTGAAGATATGCATTCAATGGCCAACAGTGTCAGAATGTTGTTAGCTCTTAACCACATGAATGAAATTAACATCGAAGAGCGTAAGAAAAGGGTACTGCGCCAACTCCTTATTCTGGAAGGCACAGCAAGAATCATCGATGAGGATGCTGAAATATACAATTATTCTGTTAAGAATCTCTATATGGGATCCTTTTTACATGATGTCGACATGGCAAGAGAATTCGCACTGATGGATCCCCCGGATTTTGAACCGTCCGCCGGACTGATCAAGAGTTGTCTGCTTTGTCACCAGACACTTGACTAAAGGTACTTCCTGAGAAAGGGGCATCAGTTGTTGGAGTCAAAGCACGAGTATGCGCCACAAACTCAATGATCGGACATGCAAACAGCGGAAGATGATCGATTAGGACGTACTGACTAATTTCGCAATCAAACGTTAGCAATGTCGCTATTAAAGGGCGTTCGCAATCACCTCGCTGAGTTCTTCCTGGCTGTATGGCTTAGACAGAAAGTGAATTCTCTCCGGATTTATTTCGGTGTCTTTAACTAACTCGTCGGCGAAACCGGATGTCAGTACTACACTGCAGTTTGGTCGGTTATTCTGAACCCATTGAGCAACATCGTAACCGGACATTCCCCCTTCCATAACCACGTCTGAGAGTACCACGTCGATACCTTTTTCAGTTTCCAAAATCCTTACAGCAGAAGCGCCATCTATAGCTGACAAGGGGTCAAATCCGAGTTTGTTCAGGAGATTGATCGCTAGTCTACGCACTAATTCATTGTCCTCGACAACCAGCACACGTCGCTTGCTTTTATTGTCGATTGCGCCAGAGTGTCGCACTGAACCGGAGGGTGAATCAGCGGCTTTTTCACAACGAGGCAGATAAACACTGAACGTGGTTCCCACACCAACCTCTGACTTCACATCGATAACACCACCTGATTGCTTCGCAAATCCGTAAATTGATGCCAAACCCAAGCCGGTACCTTTGCCCTCGGGTTTGGTCGTATAAAACGGTTCAAATATACGTGCTTTCACCTTGTCCGGCATACCGCTACCGTTGTCTGAAACCGTCAGTCTAATGTAGTCACCTTCCGGGAGATCAGGAAAGTCCGCCTGGTCACTACCGTCCAATTGAATGTTTGTGGTTTCAAACTGGATTTGACCACCGTCGGGCATGGCGTCACGTGCATTGATGGCCAGATTGATGACGGTGTTCTCCACTTCACTGGGGTCAGCTCTCGTGGTCCATAACTTCTGCGAAAGGTTAGATGACAATGTAATTGTCTTGCCAATGGTTGTTTGTATAAGTTCCATCGCCGAAAGAATTTGGTCATTAATGTTGAGCACGGTAGGTTCGAGGGTACCTTTTCTCGCAAAGGCCAGTAAACGACGTGTCAGTCGAGTCCCCATCTGTGCCGCTGAATGTGCTTCGTCTGCGAAACCACGTAATTCGGGATCGTCTAAATCTTCTCGCAATAGTTCGAGATAGCCGGATATTACGGTTAACAGGTTATTAAAGTCGTGTGCCACACCACCGGAGAGTTGACCGATGGCATCTATTTTCTCGCTTTGTAGCAGCCTGGCGTCTTTCGCCAGTCGTTCTGTTACGTCTCTTTGAATACCGATAAAATGGGTTACCGTGCCGTCTGCATCTCGAACTGGCGAGATACTTACCTCGTCCATAAACTGGCTGCTATCTTTACGATAGTTGCGTAGCAAGACCTGCACTGGCTCTTGTGCGATCAGCGCTTTTCTGATTCTCTCGACTTCTGGCTGATCATGGTCTTCGCCTCGCAGTAAACGCGGATTGCGACCAATTAACTCTTCAGCGCTGTAGCCGGACATTTTTTCAATGGCGGGATTGACATAGACGATGGGATTGTCATCCTGAAGCGCATCTGTGATTAGAACACCCGCGTCCACCTCCTCAATGGCTCGATCACGCAGCTCCAGAGCCGCTTGTTGCTGCTGCGATTTGGTGATGTCCTGGACGATAGCGCAGTACACCGGTGGCGTTAAATGCGACAGATATTGCAGGCGAGTCAATACAGGATAGGTGGAACCATTCTTTCTGACATGATCTGTTTTAAAAGTTTCAACTTCAATATTCCCGTCGCGCAACGGTGTGATCATTTTCTCGATGTTGTCCCGGGTCATGTCCTGCACAAAATCCCACGGGTAGAGACTCTGAGCTTCTTCGTCGGAATAGCCAAGATTCTCACGCGCTATGCGATTGATATCTATAATTTGATAACTATCGCCATCCGCAACATAGATTTCATTAACAGAATTTTCAACGATTTGCGCCAGCCGAAGGACACCTGCCTGTGCTTGTTCGCGTTCACGGCTAACGCCGCCTAGGGTATCCAGCGTGCTTGAAAGCTCACCCATCTCATTGCCACTTGCGATATTGGCTGATGCATCATAGTTGCCTACAGAAAAAGCACGCGTTGTGCGCACCAGTTCCTGAACAGGCCGGTTTAGCAAACGGTGCAGTACATACCACAATAACAAAGTCACAAGCGACAAAGCTGCACCGGCTATCAACGCTATTCGCCGGGCTTCCTGTTTAGCAGCCAGTAAACTGTTGGTTAGATCGATTCCCATAACTGCTATGCCGACACCCTCCGGACTCAGCCCGCTTTGCTTGATCGGCATTTGAAATGCGTATGCTCCAACCATTAAGCCACTGTTGTTGAATTCACCCCAGCGACCACTCATGGTTGCTCTTGCCTGTTGGATAAGTGAATTGGCAATACCTAAAGGGCTGTCAGCCAACGGACGATGGTGCCACGATTGCTGCGTTGCGTTCAGGATCTTATCGTGTCCATCTGCCACTACTGCGAGTACCAGGTCTGGAAACTGTCCCAAAAGATAGACTTCCATGCGCAGCGCATCTTTGTCTTCCTGTTGCAACAGATAGTCGGCCATGCCGGCTAGTCTCGTTCCGGCTGCATTCAAACTGCGAGAGACCTCTGCTTTGTGCGAATCACTCTCGTGTCGGAGCAGATAGATATAGAGTGATGTGATACTCAGGATACCGACAATGAATAGCAAAAGTGGCAGCTGAATCTGAATGGAACGCAATGCCCGCATCACGAGTACACTAGTTAGAACCGTCTTTAACGAATCGGTCGTCGCGGTAGTCCTGCTCGGTGAAAGTTGATGACAACATCCGGTGTTCCCGCATTACCGTTGCCAAACGCGCGATAGTTTCTGGCAGTCGGGTGTCAGTTGCTAATAACCATGCCTGGTTTTCCTGTCGATCGGGGAGGGTTAAACCCGCGAGCGCATCCTCTAGCTCATCTACGGAAACATTTTCTCGCTCTGCCATAATCGATAGGGTTTGATCGGGTGCTGCCGACAATTGCGACAATACGTTGAATTGGCTGTCTACCAGATGTTGCAGCGCTTTCGGTTTTTGCTGAATAGCACTTTTGTGTACCACCAGAACATCGGTAATCTCACCTGGCATTTTTGTGCTGTCGAATAACAGTGTGCCGCCGGCGTTTTTTATATGCGTAAGTTGCGGTTCGTAAGTGACTACTGCGTCTACCCGTTTTTCCAGAAACGCCGATTCAGTTTCTGCTATTGGCATCGATACCGTTGTTACATCGCCAGGTTCAAGCCCGGCCACTGCCAATGTTCTTGCGAGTACGTAAGCGCCCAGTGCGTTGGGTTCCAAACCTACTTTTTTACCCTTTAAATCGGCCAGGTTGCCAATACCAGGCTGCCCCACTACGGCGTCTGCGCCGTTGGAGAAATCCATGATCATGATAATGACGGGTTCATGTCCGTGATCGGCCAGACGCAACACTTCATCAACAGTCAGGAACGCACCATCGATTGTTTCGTTTTGGAATGCACGGATGCTCTCGCTGGCAGAGGGAGTTTCAACCAAACGGACATTGGAGTTGTCCAATAGCCCCTGATCCCGCGCGACTATCATGGTGTCATAGCCGGGCCAGATATGTATTCCAATGTTAAGTTGCGGCTCCGGTTGGTTACAGGCACCGAGTAGCAGGGAAACTAAGGGAATCAGGAAGCGGATGACTCTCAGCATTGACGGAATAAAATTGTCCATCTAGTCTAAATTTGTTGGCGGGCTGGGGTTAATTTTACACGAATCAAGCGTGGATCCCGTACAAACTTAGTTACTAGATTTGCCGCAGACTGGCTCGCACCAGTCTGCGTTGTGTTAACTAAGTAGCTTCGGCCGCTGTGTCAGCCAACTCCTCATCACTGCGCTCGGCTTTCTCGGTTCTGCCTTCGGATTTCTCGTCAATTGTGTCCCTGGGCGATACTATCAGATTTAGTCGGTTGTATTTCTCATCGTAACCTGCAGACACAGTGTCACCATCTGCGATAGTGCCGTTTAGCATCGCTGTTGCGATTTCTGTCTCCAGCTCTGATCGAATCAGTCGTCGTAGCTCACGCGCACCGTACTCAGGCTTGTAACCAGATTTTGCGATATGGTCTCTAAGGCTATAGGAGGTTTTTAGCTCGATGCCTTTTTCGGCTAAGTTTGCGACTACCCTCTGTAATTGAAGAGCGACAATTTCGTAAATTTCATTTTCTGTGAGTGATTGAAATACGATGATGTCATCCAGCCGGTTGATAAACTCGGGCCGGAATTGACGACCCACAACTTCCATCAGTGATTCTTTAAGTTCGGCACTGGATTTCGGTTTTTTCGCCGTTAATTGTTTTTTGATCAGTTCTGCACCCAGGTTGGATGTCGCAATGATTGTGGTGTTAGTGAAATCAATCACTCGGCCTTTGCCGTCTGTTAGACGGCCATCGTCAAATACCTGCAGCAATATGTTATAGATTTCAGGATGGGCTTTTTCTATTTCATCTAACAGAATAATAGAGTAGGGCTTGCGCCTTACCCGTTCAGTTAGCTGGCCACCTTCGTCATAGCCAACATATCCGGGAGGTGCGCCAATCAATCGGGCTACCGAGTGTTTTTCTCCGTACTCTGACATATCGATACGGACCATCGCATCTTCGTTTCCGTACATGACTTCAGCCAGTGCTTTTGTCAGTTCTGTTTTGCCGACGCCACTTGGGCCAAGAAACAGGAAAGTCGCTACCGGTCGCGAGGCGCTGCTTAAACCGACCCGTGCCAGTCGCACAGCATTGCTCACTGCTTCTACTGCTTCCGTTTGACCAATTAAACGTTCATGTAAACGTTTTTCCAGTTGCAATAATTTCTCGCGTTCTTCCGCAGTCAGTTCGTTGACCGGTATACCAGTGATTTTTGCAATGATCTCTGCGATATGTTGCGCCCGAACCTCGGACGAACCGGATGCTTTGGCCAGCCGCCACTCTTCCTGTGCAATCTCAAGCGTTTGCGTTTTATCGTCTATCTGATTTTTGAGGTCTGCTGCGCGTTCGAATTGCTTGCGGTCAGCAGCGTAGTCTTGTTCCCGATTCAGCTGACGCAACTCGGCCTCTATTTCGTGAATTTGGGCAGGTCGTCCGGTACTGGTGATTTTAACCCGCGCCGCTGCCTGATCGATCAGGTCGATTGCCTTGTCCGGTAAAAAGCGGGCTGTTACATAGCGGTCTGAAAGTTCAACCGCTGCATCAATTGCCTCTTCGGTAATGGTCACCTTGTGATGGGCCTCAAGCGTATCTCGCAATCCATGTAGAATCAATTTTGTATGCTCGATACTGGGTTCATCAACCTGTAGTGGTTGAAATCGTCTTTCAAGGGCCGCGTCTTTTTCAATGTGCTTCTGGTATTCGTTCAGTGTAGTTGCACCGATAAGATTCAGGTCGCCTCGTGCCATGGCGGGCTTAAACACATTGGCGATATCTAGTCCGCCTTCACCACCGCCTGTGCCGGCACCAACTATCGTATGAATTTCATCGATGAATAGCAGCAGTTCGTCATTGTGATTGACGATTTCATCCAGCACTTCTTTAACACGTTCTTCAAATTCACCGCGATACTTGGCACCAGCCACCAGTGAATTCACATTGAGTTCAATCAAACGTTTACCGGACAGTGATTCTGGTACTTCTCCGGTGTTAATGAGCTGTGCCAGTCCTTCTACGATGGCGGTTTTACCGACACCGGGTTCACCGATCAATACCGGGTTGTTCTTTTTGCGCCGTGCCAGTACTTCAATGGTTGTTTCTATTTCCTGTGCGCGTCCAAATACTGGGTCGAGCTTGCCTTCTTTTGCAAGGGCCGTCAGATCACGCCCGAATTTATCCAGATTGGGCGTATTGGACGGGCTGCTTACCTGGCCGTCTTCCGCACCGGAGCCGACCACCTTAGCTACTTGTTGCCTAATGGCCTGCGATGTTAATCCGTACTTTGTCAGAAGGTCGGATGCGATACCGTCACCTTCTTCGGCGAGCCCGATTAATAAATGTTCCGGTCCAACGTAGGAGTGGTTAAATTCGGCAGCGGCTGCAATTGCGCGTAACATCGCATCTTTAACCCGTGGTGAAACGCCGACCCTTGATTCGGCATCATCTGGCAATGGTGTAGCGGGGTAGGTGTTGTGGCGAATATGTTCGGTCAGGTCTTTTGGGTTAATTTTAAACTGCTCAAACAAGGTAGAGACAACTTCAGATTCCATCAGTGCAAGCAGCAAGTGTTCTGTGTCAACTTCATTGCGGTTGGCCTTAGCGGCATGTTGCGCTGCTTGTTGAAGCATGTTCATTGCCTGTTCGCTGAGGCGTTCGGTAATGTCGTAGCCTTGCTGGGTGGCTATCGGTGGCGAATCAGGAGACGGTTGTGCTGTATTTACCGGAGTTGCCGGTTCACCATCACCAAACAGGTTACCGAATAAACCACTCTGATTTCCGAATAACGATTCGAATGGTGTGGAAGTCGGTTGACTGCGACTTAAGCTACGGTAATCCTCTTCGCATAGATTAATGTTTTGCCTTCGGCCATTGCTGACGACTGTGGCTTGTATGGTAGCAGGGCGTGCGTTGCATACCTGGCATAGCTTGGGCATTGATTTTCTCCGGTTGGCTACAGCAACCAGATTATTCACTCTGCACAAATTGGTTTTGATTTAGCTCAAACCGGACGCGGGGAGTTGAATCAGATATAAACAGTGCATCAAGACCTAGTTTCGTTGACAGCGCTGATCCGTTTTTCTCACTTATCTATCTCGTCGCGGTAAAAAAGATCGTCCAGACCACGTGCCCCATAGTAATAATTGTCTGCCGGTGTGTTGGCGTTGAAGTAGGCTCAGCAGACGGTTTACTACACCCAGTGAGTTCCACTCGGTCTGATATTCCCGATCAATGCTAAGATCACCCAGTATAAATTCGTACGCAGGTGCTGTGACCTCGACATATCCACCTGGGGTAAAATGAAAAGTGTTGTCTGCAGGCAGTTGCAGAACAATCTCATTTCAGCGGTGACAGATGGCGGGTGGATATGACCTTGCAGGCCCACTGTTGTGCCTGACTTGCGTTCTTATCCAGCGCAATGGAGAAGTCATTGACAATCGTTAACTGACAGGCAAGCCGTACTCCACCACCGTCGTTCACTATGACTTTGCACAGCGCGCAAGTAACTGACGGTATCGCGAACTCGGCATCCTGCAGTGTGCCTAGCTAGCTGCTGAAAATAATCTCTACTAATTTTAGCTTACGCAGTGGTGGTGCTCGACGCAAGCCCAAACTCACTCCTGCAATTACAAGCAGAGTCGCAACAACTATTGTCAATAGAGCCGGGTATATAAATAACAGAACTCCAAGGGTTACCAGTACCGTTGCTAAAATCATTGTCGTCTCCTTGTGATTTTCATTTATCTTGATTTGTCTTCTGCTGTTAGCTGACACTGTTCAATTAATATAGTATGGGAGTGCAAAAGAGCCTCATTGATGTGTATCAAATCAAACAAAACTATCTGCCGCCGCGGCAAGTGTATTTTTAAGCATTGTCCATTCTGACTCGAACAGGTGCATTGATCTGGCAAAGCTTGAATAGTCTTGTGGTCGGTGTTGCAGAGATTCTCCGATTGTACGGTCGTAGCATTGCAAGGCTTTCTTAGCCGTGTTGGTCATAGAATAGGTTTCAGCTGTTGCCAGTGCTGCGGTTGACATAAGCCGATACTGTTTTGCAGGAAGGTCTGAAATTTCCTGAATCGCATTCGCGAATGCCGATTCTGTTGTTGAATTCAGTAATATGCCGTTGACACCGTTCTGCACTACATCTCTGACTCCGGGAGCATCAAGGGCTACCACTGGGGCACCAGCTGCCATGGCTTCTGTGATCACCATTCCCTGCGTTTCACTGTGAGAGCTAAAAGCAAACACATCCATCGTATGGAATGCATCTGGCACTCTTGCCTTGTCGATGATTCCGCCTTTGTACAATCTATTGGTTAGTCCAGCGTTCGCAAACATCTGTTCAATCGACTTCATGGTAGGGCCATCGCCAAAGATAGCGAAACACGCGTTTGAAGGAGAGTGTTCACTACGCAGAAATCTAATCACCGAACTGGCGAGATACTTGATATTTTTCTCTTTTGAAATTCGCCCAAGATGGCCTACAACGAAAGCGTTTTCAGATATACCCAGTGATTTTCGCATCGCACTGCCGTTGTCCGTTGCAAACCTCGCGGGGTTTACACCAGTAGGCACAACATCAATTTGAGTTTTTACTCCGCGAGCTTTTATTAACTGTCTGATACTGTCACTAGGTGCAAATACCACATCGCAGGTATTTGCATAGTTGGTAGCCAGATTCATTGCAAATTTCTTAACTTGTTCAGTATCCAGAGATACGTTGTGTGTGTAGTCCTCGTATTTTGTATGGTGAGTGAACACCAGCGGTGTTGCTGCCGTGTGAGCAACTCGCATTGCGATGCTACCCAGCAGGAATGGATGATGGGAATGAATAATGTCAGGCCTGAACCCATCTATTGCTTCCTGCAACAAGTGAGGGACCGGTTTGATTACTGAGAAATCCGTATGATTGAAATTTCGGAAAGCGGGAATCCGAATAACTCCTTTTTCATTTTCCGGCTGGTTGTCAAACTCAGGAGCGACCACCAGTACATTGTGCCCCCAGGATCGGTATTGCGCGCTAAATTGCTCGATTGATCTGGCGACACCTCCTACATGAGGCGTATAGGTGTTTGTCATCATTACAATATTCATCCGGATCCCTATTTTGGTCGTGCTGCATTCAGCAAATGGTCTTCGCACCAATATCATGATGAATAGAAACCGCTATCCCTTGACCTCTGTCAATCGGGCTCTCCAGTAACTCCCGAACAGGGTTAATAGATAGTCGCAGATCAAATTCACACCGATTTCATTCAGTAAACTCCGTTCAACTTGCTAATGACACGGTGGATCCGTCTTTGGGTTTTATCAATACCCATTATCGCGCAGCCGCTGCGACGATGTGCGGCTCTGAGGTAGAGGATGGTTATCAATACAAAGGTCGTCAGTATCAGGGTCAATTCGTTCATATTCCCGGTCTGAAGAGCTGTACCAGCTGCCATGACGGAGTGCGCGAGCTGCCATGCAACGGATGGCGGTACAAGTAACATTCGAACATCTGTCTTTGTCTTTGACGGTAACGTAGATAAGAAAGAGGGAATAGCTGCAGAGATTGATTCACTTCATGCGGCACTGGGTGAAGCTATTTTGAACTATAGCGGTGGTGTAGCAAACGCACCGGTTGTTTATATTTCGAGTAGTTACCTGTATTACTTTAACGATCTGAATAGTAATTGATAAACGGATGACAACGAATCTGCCTATCCAAATTGCTACCGAGCAGGACACCCAAATTACTGCGAGCAGCTTGTAACTATTACTTTGCCGCGGTAGATACAGGTTCTTGGGCGAACAACCCAGTATGTTATTCATCTCCTGTACGACAGCCTGGAAGATTTTAATGTCAGCGACGAAAGTGAACTGGCTAAATTCACTCGCCCTTAGCGAGCTATTTTAACACTGCTGTGTAGTAGCCGAACGGGGTGCGTTAGAAGTTTGACGCTGAATAAAAAATGAATGCATCAAAGCCACTTTTCAATGGCTGTTACAAATGGATACAAACCACGACTCTACAGTACAAAACACTGCTGTATTCATTGATGCCTTGGCCTATATCTAAGACATCGAAAATAAAATGGGCCAGACTATGAATACGTTTTCAAGGTTATATGAAATACGCAACTGGGTGCCAATATCCCTGTTTGTTCTATTCGTTTTTATCGGTGCACTGTTTGTTAACTTTGTAGTACTTCGCTACCTGTTGATTCTGCTTTTCGCAACGAGTGTCGGTGTACTTTCCAGGTTGCAGCTTACCAATCGCGAGAGATTTTCCAAGAGGATATTTGAGCTTAAAAAAATGGCGTATTACGATGAACTAACCGGACTGTTTAATAGAAGAAAGATCATCGAACTGCTCACTCAGTCGCTTAAGAATAATGCCGCAGGCTGGGTATTGTTGCTTGATCTTGATGGGTTTAAACAGGTGAATGACAAGTACGGTCACCATGTCGGTGATGCAGTTCTGATTCAGTCGGCAGATCGGCTACGGCGGATGTTCAAAGATGGTACTCAATTCGCGCGTCTTGGTGGCGATGAATTCCTCATAGTTGCTGATTGTTCTCACGAACTAAGTGCTCTCGTAACGGATGTAAAGCGCTGCCTCGCAAAACCTTTGGAGATTAACGGGATCAACGTAACTGTTGGTGCAAGTGTTGGCGCTGCAAGATATGACGATGGATCAACGTCAGCCGGAGATCTTCTAAGGCAGGCAGATCGAGAAATGTATCTGGATAAATTGCGAGAAAAAAAGAAACGGACCGCTGCTTCACGCGTTTCCTTGAATAGAGTAACCCAAGTCAGTAGTGAACCAGCTCATAAGCAAAAATCATCACCTTATGGCGGTGTAAAAGTAATGTTTCGAATTTGACCATGATCAAACCACCTTGTGTGAAAGCTTGCAAGAATATTGACCACACAAACGATTACGGTGAACGGATTGACTGATATGACTCATGACTTTAATCAAAGACAAGAGAAAAGAAGCCCTGGAGATAATATCGATGCTCAGGATAGTTCTGGGTCACGGACTCAATGGACAAGGGCATTTTATATGCTGATCTTTATGTTTGTACCCAGCATTGCCCAGCATTACCCGGACAATTGTAAACGTACTCGCCATTGTAATTTTTATCGTCTGTCTACTCGGTAAAGGGAAGATGGAGCGATCCGTGGCATTCGGAGAGGTATTGGGAAACTACGTGCGACAGATCTTGCGTTTTCTTACCTTCAATAGTGAAGGGCTTCCATAGCCTTTTTCCGACAAAGCTCAAACCGGTAGTACAGAGAAGAACGGATGAGAGAGATCACAATGAAATTGAATGCGGAGAAACTAGAGCTGATCGCGAAACGTGATGAACTACAAACACGTCTTGATAAAATACTGGCCGACATCGGCCGCGGGCTCGATCCCGACTCGTCAGAGAGGGCAGTTCAGCTTGAGAACGCAGAGGTTCTTGACGAGATAGCGCGTGTCACTGATGAGGAGCTTAAGACAGTGGAACTGGCCATCGCAGCCTGCGATCAGTAGCCTTGATCTGATCGTCTGGTACGTAAGCTAAGAAACCGTGCCTTTGGCCATTCAGCTCACTTAAGATTTCCCATGACAACCGATCAGTTGACCATTTTTTTTATTATTGCAGCTACCATGGTGTTATTCGTCTGGAATCGCTGGCGCTACGATGTAGTAGCCGGTTGTTCGTTGGTGGCGGCGATTTACACTGGCATTGTACCATTTGAGCACGCATTCACTGGATTCTCACATCCGGCAGTTGTAACTGTGGCCTGTGTGCTCGTGATTAGTCAAGCGTTACAGTCGTCCGGCGTCGTAGAGTTGTTTTTGCGTTACCTGGCATTGTTTAGAGGTCGTGCAGTCACGCAGCTTGCAGCCAATTGCGGCACTACCGCACTGTTATCAGCTTTCATGAACAATATTGGCGCACTTGCATTGATGCTGCCGATCACTATGCGTGATGCACGTAAGGCAAAGCGTGCAGCTTCCTCACTGTTAATGCCTCTGTCATTCGCGAGCTTGCTGGGTGGGCTTGTGACCATGATTGGGACACCACCAAATATCATCATCGCTACCTTTAGGGCAGAACACACCGGTGAACCATTCGCGATGTTTGACTTCACCCCGGTGGGCTTGGTTGTAACGGTAGCGGGTATCCTGTTTTTAGTTCTGTTTAGTCAGTATTTTTTACCCTCAAAAATCAAGCAGGATAACGACAGTCAATTTCAGATTGCAAAATACCTGACGGAAATATCTATTCCAGAGACATCACAGCTGGCAGGCAAGACAGTGCGTGATCTTGAAATGATGTGTGAGAACGAGGCGACGGTAGCTGCCATAATTCGTGCTGCCAGACGACTACTGGCTCCTGCTGTAAATGAATTCATCAACGCTGGTGATGTCTTGATACTACAGGGAGACAGCGAAGCATTGCAGCCACTTTTTGAAGACACATCACTGGTGCACGTGGGCGCGGAAATATCGGACGGCATGTGGCGAGGCTACGAAGATGTTCGTATCATAGAGGCTGTGGTGATGCCAAACTCTACGATTGAAGGTATAGCAATGCGTTCACTGAGAATGCATGATCGCTATGGCGTAAACCTGCTGGCAGTGGCGCGTGAACACCAATCATCACGAGCAAGACTAAAGCATATTAAATTCAAAACTGGTGACGTTCTGTTGCTACAAGGTGAGAGACCGGCGCTGGCGGAAATGTGTGCCAACCTCGGCTGTCTTGCGATCAAGAATCGAGGCATAGAGATAATACCCAAGCGCTCGGCGTTGGTAACTCCCGCTGTTTTTGCCGCTGGTATTATCGCTACTGCCTTTGGACTGGTGCCGGTGCAAATTGCTTTTTTTACGGTCGTGGGAGTTCTGGTGATTTTCAAAGCGGTGTCGCTAAGGGAGGCCTATAGCAGTATAGACTGGCCGGTTATCCTGTTACTCGGTTTGCTAATACCTGTCGGTGAAGCATTGCAAACGACAGGTGCGACAGAACAGATTGCCAACGCGATTGTGTCCGTGGCCGCCGATACACCACTATGGGTATTATTGGGTGTGCTGGTGGTTACCTCAATGGCGTTGTCTGATCTGGTGAGTAACACACCGACGGCGATTTTAATGGCACCTATTGCGCTAAGTCTGGCCAACACATTTTCACTTCCTTCAGATTCTCTCTTAATGGCGGTTGCCGTCGGGGCTGCATCTCCTTATCTCACCCCAGTGGGTCATCAATCGAACACGCTGGTACTGGGACCGGGCGGATACAACTTTGGCGACTATTGGCGATTAGGTCTGCCACTCGATTTTGTTATTCTATTTGTTAGCGTGCCGATGATTTTATTGATCTGGGGATAGATCATGGTAATCCGTTGAGACGAAATTTGATCACACTCAATACTGGAACAGGTGATGTCCGCAGAATAGATGTAAAACCACCAGGCTGACTATGATGAACATAGAAACTATATTATACCCACTGCATGACACACACTTACGCGATGATCTTTCACAGGCAGGGGAGTTATGTCGCAAGGAACACAAACACCTGACCGCACTGATTTTTGGCGAATCCCTGCCGTTACCACCGATGACGGGAGGGGAGAAAGCTGCCCAAATCTGGGGACAAAGAATGTTCGACCTGGAAACGAGACTGAATCACAGAGCCAAGGCAGCTGATGAGAAACTAAAAAAGAATGGAGTGAATGCCGATATTCGAACAACAACTGGTGATGGTTTTTCAGTCGACGATGTGATCGGTATGCACGCCCGATACGCTGATCTGGTAATGATGCAGCGTCACACCGATACCAGCGATGCAGCGGCGTTTAACAAACGTCTTTGTCACGGCGTGCTCTTTCAATCCGGAAAACCATTGCTTGTCTACAGCGATCAACCACCTGAAGCACTGACTTTCAATTCGATAGTCGTTGCCTGGGATGGCAAGCTTGCAGCGAGCCGTGCACTATCTGCCGCCTCTCCACTACTTAAAACTGCAGGCAGCGTTCACGTCTTGTGCATTGATTCTGAAAATGACCAGTCTGGTAGCGATAAAGATCCTGGCTGGGATTTGTCTGCGTATCTGGCGAGGCATCAGTTAAAGATAACTTTGCATAACTGCGGCAGCGACGGTCAAAGCATATCCTCAGTAATTCAGAACAGAGCAGCAGAACTCGGCGTCGATCTGATTGTAATGGGAGCCTATGGTCGATCTCGTTTGCGAGAACGGCTTTTTGGCGGAACAACGATTGAGATGCTCAACCATAGCGGTCTGCCGGTACTGATGGCTCATTAGGCTATTTCGTTGTATGGTTTGTGAGCACAAACGAGCCGTAGTGATGCGAGCGTCTACAAGGTCCGCATTAATCGATGCCACCTGGAGTTTCAATGTTGATTTCAGTCAATACCAATCCTTGAGATCAAATCACAATTGACAATAATAGATCCGCTGAATAAAGATTTAGTTA
>CAZYRP010000088.1:0-20197 GCA_964649465.1 uncultured Granulosicoccaceae bacterium
AGGCCATCAGTGCAGCGATACTTTAATTCTTTTGAGTCATCAACTTCTGCGCTACTGCAATCATTACTTGCTGCACGATTGCCATTGCAGAGTTATCGCTGTTTTACCATTAACGATCCGAAACCAAGATTGATCCATGCAGCGCCATTTCCAGACCGGGTGGCTCATCATGCAATTATCGGAAAGCTGGCTGATCGCTTTGAACGGGCTCAGGTGGACAGTAGCTATGCGTGCAGGCGAGGTAAAGGTGCACATAGCGCTATAGAGCGTGCCAGACAAATCGCCGTCTGCTCCCCCTGGTTACTAAAGATGGATGTGCACAGTTACTTTGCAAATATTGATCATTCTATTTTACGCTTACTGATGGCACGGTTGTTCAAAAATGAGGGTGTGCTCAGGTTACTCTCAAGCGTAATAGATAGTTTTAGTACGGCACCGGGCCGGGGCCTGCCCATTGGTGCTTTAACATCACAGTACTTTGCCAATCACTATCTTGATGGAGTACAGCGCTTCATACGTTGCCAGACCAGCGCCACGGGCGAGCTGCGTTATATGGACGATTTGTGGGTGGGTTGCCAATCGAAACAGCATGCCAGCACTATCTACCGTGATGTCAATGAGTGGCTGCAGCAACACCGAAAATTAACTCTGAAACCAGCCTTGATTCAGCGCAGTACTGTCGGTTTGCCTTTTTGTGGGTTTACGGTAGGCAGCAAGCGACTGGTGCCTGGTGTAAGACGTTGCCGTGCCGTTCGCAATCACTATCGAAGGCTTGCCCATAGTTACGAGTGTGGCAACATAAACGAGTTGCAGCTGCAAGCGCTTGTATGTTCGACGGCAGCTCTGCTAAAACCCGGTGTACATAAAAAACTAGCTTGTAAACTGGTGAATGCAAGCGGTTTAAATCAGTTATGCTAACCGCGGACAAGCGCAATCAAATGGCGAGAACCGCGTTTTGCGTGGCGGCAGCTGGATCAACAACGCTCGCAACTGCCGTTCGGCTTACCGTAACAGGAACGAGCCGTCTAACCGCAACAACAACATTGGCTTTCGCTTTGCCCAGCTCTATCCGCCGGTGGATGCCGGCCGGTCGACCAGCGCCCTGTCCTGTCCATTATCTATGGCAAACCGTTGTAAACCGCCACGCGCTGGTAGCGACACTCGCGAAAACCCGTGGCGGTTATTAAACGTGTATCACCTGCTGCCGAATCGCAATTTTGAACAGCACCCGCCAGCCGTGTTTCCGCCGCTGGATGCTGTGGCCTGGGGTTTTGATTTTTATGGTTTGTGGAAAACGCTGAACATCGCTGGCGTAATGCAAACCATGCGCTGGATCCCGCCGGGTGAGTTTATGATGGGCTCACCTCAGAACGAGCCCGATCGCGATGACGATGAGGATTATCACAAGGTGAAGCTGACCCAGGGTTTCTGGCTGGCAGATACGGCCTGTTCGCAGGAACTTTGGCAGGCCTTAACAGGGAATAATCCGAGTAATTTTCAGGGTGTGCTACGGCCGGTTGAAAGTGTTAGCTGGCTGGATGTGATGGCGTGCATTGAAGGTGCAGGAAAGGAATTGTCGTTGGGTCTGCCAACTGAAGCACAGTGGGAGTATGCGTGTCGGGCAGGTACTACAACCCCTTTCAACCTACAAGAAAATATCGATCCGGAGTCGTTTAACTACGACGGTAATTACCCTTACGGTGATGCAAAGCAGGGACGTTTCCGTCAGGAAACAGTCGATGTAAAACTTCTTGAGTTTACACCCAATTACTGGGGGCTTTGGCAAATGCATGGCAATGTGTGGGAATGGTGCAGTGACTGGTACGAGGAATATGAGCGCACCGAGTTTGTAGTAAATCCCACAGGGCCAGCGGATGGCGGGCACCGCGTTTTGCGTGGCGGCAGCTGGATCAACGACGCTCGCCTCTGCCGTTCGGCTTGCCGTCTCAGGTACGAGCCGTCTAGCCGCGACCGCAACATTGGCTTTCGCTTTGCCCAGGTCGACCAGCCGCGAAGCGCAGGCAAGTAGCTTCGGTTGCGAAGCAGGCCCGGCGGAGCCGGAAAAAGCCGCGCCGCGACCGACGCGCTGGTCGGCAGGCAATTGTCAGGACAGGAAGTAAATACAGAAATTACTAATTAGGGTGACATTTGGAGTTTGAGCCGTGAAGAAGCTGCAGAACTAAGAGTCGTGCAAAAGCTGAGGGTGACACCGGTTAGGTTAGCAAAGTTGAATCCCATAAAACTTGAAGCTGTGTGCTTAAAATAAATGCGCAGATTCGGGCCTGAAGCGAAAGCTCGCTTGTTGACCGGCAGTGATATTAACTTTCTCAGGTGATGCGAATCTGAATGGGGTGCCTTGTTCGGTTACCAGCTCCAATACTGACTCAGTTCCCAATTGCTCTACAAGGGTAACTGTACCAACTAGCGGCCCATTTGGGTCAAGCAGCATGTGTTGCGGTCGAATTCCGAGCTTTACTTCATCACCACTGTTTTTTGATGTTGAAACCAATCGAACACCATCAATTTCGAGCCGTTCACCTTTGAAGTGACCTTGTTTGTTTATCTGATCGCCACTAGTGTCAGATAAAACTCCTTCGAAGAAATTCATTTTCGGTGAGCCAAGAAAACCTGCAACAAACTCGTTGGCAGGATGGTCGAACAATTCCATGGGTGCGCCGACCTGCATTACTTCTCCATCTTTTAGTACAACGATTTTATCTGCCAGAGTCATTGCTTCGACTTGATCGTGCGTTACATAGATAGTTGTAGCATCGAGCTGTCTGTGCAGTTTTGCTATCTCGACGCGGGTGTCGTGACGAAGCGCTGCATCAAGATTAGATAAAGGTTCGTCGAACAAAAAGACGTCAGGGTTGCGCACTATGGCGCGGCCTATTGCAACACGCTGACGCTGACCACCCGACAATGCTGCGGGGCGACGGTCCAGCAAGTGTTCCATTTGCAGGATTTTGGCTGCCGCCTCAACGCGTTCACGAATTTCTTTTTTGCTTTTTCCCTCAAGGTCCAGCGAAAACGCCATGTTGTGAAACACCGTCATGTGAGGGTAGAGCGCGTACGACTGGAACACCATCGCAATACCACGTTTGGACGGCGGCAAATCGGTGACTGTCCGATCGGCAATCTGGATATCCCCGCTGGATAGAGTCTCCAGACCGGAAATCAATCGTAGCAGAGTGGATTTGCCACAGCCGGAGGGCCCCACAAATACAACGAATTCGCCATTGTCGATTTGCAAATCAACATCGCGGATTACATGCACTTTACCGAAAGACTTGTTAACCCCGCTCAGTACAACTTCGGCCATCTAAATTTCCTCAAAAGTCGCGGTTAACGATTCAAAGTCAAAACTGCATCGAAGAGTCTGCTGATCGGACTCCCGATCAAAAACAATCTGCGTAGCACCGCCAGTGAGTTCACTCATGGTGTTAGCGTGCATAAACGCAGGTTGATTTTTACGCCAGCTCAAAAATTCTGCAAACTGGTTGTAGACAGATTCTTCTCTGGCAACTTCATTTAATGCCGCTCGCGGCAAATGCAGTTCGGCAATCGGAAGCCATGTGCTGTTGGCTTTGGAAAATCCACCATTGGGTGCATCACTATCCCATACCATCGGAGTCCGGCACGTATCGCGACCAAGAAATGTTGGTGCGAACTCAATGCCCCATGGGTCCTGCATTTGTTCTATGGGTATGTCCTGAATATCCTGCAGGGCCAGTTCCTCACCCTGATAGATACAGCTTGATCCGATTAAGCAGGTTTCCAGTTTCAAAAGCAGCAGTTGAAGATCGGGCTGTTGTTCGGCTTTTAAACCCAGTGGAGCAAGTTGCCTGGTAGCGCTGCGTGGCACGTCGTGGTTGGAGAATGCGAAACTCAAACGGCCAGTGCCGTTGAATGCTGAAATGGCATCTGTTATCGCCTTTTTAATACCTTCGACATCGAGCCCGTCCCACTTCAGCAGGTTGAAGTTATACGTTGCATGCAATCGACCGGGTGCTGTAAAGGTCTGGCTCGCTTTAATCGGATCATCGCCGTGCAGTTCCCCCATTAAGTAGCGGTCGGTGTAGCTGTCTGCCACGGATCTGATGGATTCACTAAAAGACTGTATGGCGGGTTGATTCAATTGCGCGCTGTCGTGCAGCTGTCTGAAAAAGGGCTGTTGCTGTTGCGGTAGTTCGCCCGGAACAAAATTCGGATTGGCCGCATTGTTGTTATACGGTGTGGTGTCTGCATTGATGGTATGTACGGCATCCAGTCGGAATCCGTCGACTCCCCGGTCAAACCAAAAGCGCGCAACATCCATCATCGCCTCTTGTACATGCGGGTTGGCGTGATTCAAATTTGGCTGGCTGTCCAGAAAGTTGTGCAGGTAATACTGCTGGCGACGCGGCTCCCAGCTCCAGGCAGGTCCGCCAAAGAAGGACAACCAGTTGGTTGGCGGACTGCCGTCCGGTTGCGGGTCAACCCAGTGGAACCAGTCTGCCTTGTTGTTATCTTTTGATTGGCGGCTTTCTATAAACCATTGATGCTGATCAGAGCAATGTGCCGGCACAATGTCCACCATCACTTTTAAACCGAGCTTATGGGCCTTTGATAGCAGCTGATCAAAGTCGTCAAGCGTTCCATACTCCGGGTTAACATCGCAGTAGTCTGAGACATCATAACCAAAGTCTTTTTGAGGACTTTTGAAAAACGGGCTTATCCAGATTGCATCAACGCCGAGATTTGCAATGTACTCAAGCCGGGTAGTGATGCCTCTCAGATCACCAATGCCATCGTCGTTCGAATCCTGATAAGAGCGCGGGTAGATTTGGTAGATTACCGCGGTTTCCCACCAGCTCAGCGAGGAAGTTTCCATCGGCTTATCCACCTTTGACCGAACCGGCCAACAAGCCACGAATAAAGTAGCGTTGCATCGACAAAAATACGATAACCGGTATCACGATAGAAATCACAGCAGACGCGTTTAGCAAATGAAGTTGATCTTTAAATGTACCCAGTTGCTTTTGCAGGCGAATAGGAAATACCAGGTCTGCAGAATCTGCAGGACCAATATACAAGGCCACAATAAGATCGTTCCACACCCAGAGAAATTGAAAAATACTGAACGATGCCAGTGCAGGTACCGACAGCGGGATAATCATGCGAGTGAAAATTTGCAGATGGCTGGCACCGTCTACGCGCGCGCTCTCGAGTAGTTCTTTTGGCAATCCAACAATGTAGTTGCGCAACAGATAGATAGCCAATGGTAAACCGAACGCCGTATGGGTTACCCATAAGCTCGCAAAGGATTTGGATGCAACCTGACAGGTTCTGGTGGCCTCACAATCGGTCATCCATGCGTTCAGTGATGTGGCCCAGGAGGCAATGCCGCTAAAGCCCTGTAATACAGGCAGAAATGCAAGCTGTGTGGGAACAACCATCAATGACACAACCAATACGAATAACCAGTCGCGCCCGGGGAAGCGCATCCATGCAAACGCATAGGCTGCGAAGGCGGCAATGGTAATGGGAATGATGGTGGCCGGTATGGTCACAATAAAAGATGAGATCAGCGCGTTTGGAACATTTTTGTTTTCGAACAGTACTTCTACATAGGCATCGGTGCCGAATACCGGATTTTGATCGATGAAAGTATCGAGGTTTTTAGGTTTTGGTGCTGTGGCCTCGGGAAACGTCCAGGTAAAATCACCGTTGGATTGAAATACAAACTCGCCATCCCGCACATCCATAACGTCGCCGGCAAAAATCAACTGGCGAATTAGCTTGGTTTTGCCTTCGTTATCCGGATCCGGCACGCGACCTTTAAACAATATTGATTTAACGCTGCCGTCAACCTTATAGCTGTCACGCTCGTCGTTGAGCCGATCAAAAATATTCCCGTTCAGCGTGACAAAAGGTTCGTTATTGCTTTTGTCATGTGTGCTAAAGCGGTGGCCAAGTTCAGTGGGGGTGAATGCAGTCCAGAAGCCGGAGGTTTTTGATGCGGTTTCTGAGCGCAGCGATGTAGTTACCAGTGCGACAAAAGGCACGATCCAGATAAAAACGATCAAAGCCAGAACAACGTGTTTCAGTAAACGAGTCATTTAGTGCCCGAGCTCTTTTTGTTCACGTCGAATGCGTCGTGCGTTGAAGATCATGTTGGGTATAACAGTCACCATTAACATGACAGCGATTGCTGCAAACAGGTTTTCTACATTGTCGCCGCCAACTGACCAGTTGTTGCGGGCGTTTTCCATCATTGTGGCGAGCAATAGTTTGTCATCATCGTTGGCGGACAGTGCATACGGTATGTCGAACATCTTAAGTACCAGTATGACCAGTGTGGTCCAGACAACAACTACCGTTGAATATATTTGCGGTAGTTTGATGCGGAAAAATAGTTGGAACGGGTTAGCCCCGTCGATCTTTGCGGCCTCTATAGTGTCTTCAGAGACACCGCGAAGTGCAGCTGAAAAGATCACCATGGCAAAGCCTGTCTGTACCCAGACCAGAATCCACATTAAAAAGAAATTACCCCAGAATTTTAAACTGTATAACGGTTCGTTGTAGGCCGCTGTATGTCCGAGCAATGACTTCAATAAACCAATCTGATAAGACGGAGTTAGTCCGTTGATAGCCTCTTGCGGCTGAATGCCGCCACCGGCAAATATATTGCGCCAGATTACTGCAGCACCGACAAACGATATTGCCATCGGTACAAAAATAAGTGTTTTAGCGACGATGCCCCAGCGGGTTGAATCTGCCAGTACGGCAATCAATAGTCCCAGTGAAATGCAGACAGCCGGTACCAGTACCAGCCACATAACACTGTTGCGCATTGCATAGCGGAATTGTGAGTAACCCAGTGCTGATGAATCCCATATAAAAGCATAGTTTCGCACCGTTCTGGCGCCGTCTGCTTCCTGGAATGACAGACTTAACGTTGAGAAAGCCGGTATGAATAGAAAAAGTAACAACAGCACAATCGCGGGGCCAATAAAAATCCATGGCTGTATTGCTTCAAGGATAGTCGCTTCGCGACCGGAGGATCCTTTAGAGGAGTAGCGAGCCAGCCCCTGGTTTAGCCAGTTGGTGAGCCAGAAGTAGAGAAACGAAAGGCCAAGGGCAATAAAGATTGATCGAATCGCAAAGCCGATCTTTGCAAATCTCTGTTCTGTATCGAAAATTGAAAAAGACCAATTGCGGGTCTCGTGAAGCCAGGTTCCGAACTGGGTCATCCATCCATCTATGGGAGACGAGATGATATAGGCCAGGACACCGGTTATCGGTAAAACAAATATGATAGTGAGTGCGATGGCCATACCGTTGCCGGCAATGATTGGCCTGAGTGAACTCATTTAGTTATCCGAAGGCAGGTGAGGAAAAGTACGCGCCTCAAAGATAAAGCGAGGCGCGTGCTTCAATGGGACGAGACTCGATAACCTCGAGTCTCTGGAAGTACAACTACTTAATTGCATCCCATGCTGACTGGATATTGTCAGCGGTAGTTTTAGCATCCTGACCGTTGGCGAACGCAGTCATTTCAGACCAGAATGCCCCAGCGCCAATAGCACCCGGCATAAGATCAGAAGCGTCGAAGCGGAATGTAGTCGCATTTGACAGGATTTCGCCTTGCTTTCGCAGGGCAGGTGTAGCGTAGGCGCTTAAGTCGGCACCTTTGTGTGCTGTCAGGAATGTGCCTTGCTGCATCCAGGCTTCGTGTGCGGATGCTTCTTTCATGTACTCAAAGAATGCACGTGTGGCAGGGCTGTCTTTGGTCATTGTCCAAAGTGTACCGGCACCTAATACCGGGTTGCCCAGGTCAGCTTCTTCGTATGGAGGAAAGTAGAAAAAGTCAGCTTCGCCGTTCGCAACTTCTTCACCTTTGTTCGGGAAAAAAGCAGGAATAAACGATGCCTGGCGATGCATCATGCATGAAGCCGGGCTTGAGAAAAGACCTTTTGGAGCATCACCGAAGAAAGTGGTTGCAACCGAAGATGCGCCACCGGCAACGTAGTCGTCATTGCGAGAGAACTGGCCATAAACTTCCATCGCGTTCAGAACTTCAGGGCTGTTGAACGGCAGGTCGTTCGATACCCAGCGGTCGTAGTTTTCAGGTGTTGTGGTGCGAAGCATTAGATCTTCCATCCAGTCTGTTGCCGTCCAGCCAGTAGCATTACCGGATTCAACACCGATACACCAGGGTGTATTGCCGTCTTCAACCATCTGATCGGAGAGAGCAATCAAGCCTTCCATGGTATCCGGAATCTCATAACCATTGTCTTCAAACTGCTCTGGTGAGTACCAGACGAGGGACTTCAAATCCATTTTGAACGGAAAGCCGTAGAAGTCTTCTTTGCCGTCTTTATCTGCGTAGGTACCCAGCGCTACCCACGATGGGCCGGCCCCGTAGTTTTCTGCCATCCAGTCAGCAGACTCCTGACCTATGGGCGTCAAATGACCTTCTTCCGCCATATCAGCTGCCAGACCCGGCTGTGGGAAAATGGCAATATTAGGTGCGTTGTTGGAACGCAGATCGGCCACAATAAGTGCTGCGAAGTCCCGGGAACCCGAGTACTTAACGACCGCACCAGTTGCTTTTTCGAAGCAGCTGACTGTGCCAGTGAGCATTTCTTCGTCCTTGCCCTCCATTGAACCCATGATGGTAATCACTTCACCATCGAACTTGCCGAGGTCGCCAAGCGTAGACGGGGTGTCGCATACATCGGCGTAAGCACCACCGGCAAAGCCTAAGCCGCCCATTAGCAGCGCGGCCCGTAATAATCGAGATTTCATATAGATCTATCCTCCAGACAGGGGTCTTGGTAAATTTTCTGTGTCGTTTGAAGTTTCAGAATAAACTCAACTCAGCATTATCGCAACGCATGCGGCTCATTTCTGTTGTGTTTGCGCAACCCATCGGGCGCGCTGCGCCTAAATGCACATCTGCCGGCCGCACTGTGCGGATGAATTCCGGTGCCACGGTATGTCTCGGGGTATCTGCCATGCTATGTTCCGTTTAGGTACCGTGCACATACTGAGCACTCTTTTACGTGCAGGTGCATCCTGCAGGTTTTGCGAGTCATCTACCCTGGAGGAATCCAGTTTTTTATCAGTTGTGTCATAAGGCGGAATGAGGAGAATACACTCAACCGGCCGGTCATAAATCAATCCGACTATAAAGTAAAAATAACAAACAGCATGAATACTGATTTATCAAATTTGCTCGACCTTGATGTCTACCCTATAGATGATCAACTTTTTGGCCGACAATGTCGGCAGACCCTGGCTGAGGAGGGCGTGCTTGTTTTACCCGGATTTGTAAGAACCGCTGCGGTAGAGCATATAAAAGCCGAAGGCAAAACTGTGCAGGCAGATGCTTACTATACGCAGAGTAGCCACAACGTATACCTCGCACCTTCCGATAACAAATATCCGGAGGCTCACTGCAGGAATCGCTTAGTGGAGTCGACTAAAGGTTGTGTAACTACAGATCAAATTCCTGCCGGGTCGTTGCTGCATACGCTATATAACGCTCAGATCTTTAAAAGCTTTTTGTGCAGAGTTCTTGAAGAAGAGGCTTTGTATGAATACGCCGATCAACTGTCTTCAATAAACATGCACTACGCATCTGCAGGGCAGGAGCTTGGCTGGCACTTTGATAATTCTTCGTTCGCTATCACGCTGTTGATACAAAAGCCCTCTGGTGGTGGTGAGTTTCAGTATGTGAAAAATGTACGTGATGCAGATGCCGGTGATATGAATTTTGAACAAACCGAAGCCATTCTTAATGGCGATTGTGCGGTTGAGTCTCTGGCAATGGATCCGGGTACGCTGGTGCTTTTTAGAGGCAGAAACTCTATGCATCGGGTAACCCCTGTGACGGGAAATACTACCCGCATGCTGGTTGTGCTGGCTTATAACTCAGAACCCGGTATTGCACTGTCGGAATCTGCCAGTAATACTTTTTATGGTCGGTATTTGCCGCTTCAGTAGTGGTTTAATTTGAATCGATCGGTCTTACGGTCTGTTTGATGTAAGGTACTGAGGATAAGCAATGAGATACGCACCATTCGATTTTATCCATGATCTAAGCTGGCAGCAGGTGCCGGATGACGTTCAGACTGCCACTCGTATGGCACTGCTGGATTTACTTGGTGTTGCGGCCAGTGGTACTGCCACTGAGCTTTCAAAAATTATTCGCAACCATGCGGTTAATCACTTTGGTCCCGGCCAGACTAACCCGAGTGGTAGCAGGATCCTGTTTGATGGCAGGCGTTGCAGTATACCGGGTGCTGCACTCGCTGGTGGCATGCTGATAGATTCGGTAGATGCGCACGATGGATCAAAACCCACTAAGGGTCATGTGGGTTGCGGTACATTGCCAGCGGCACTTGCATTCTCTGAGGCAGATCCTTCAACCACGGAAGCCGAGTTACTGACTAAAATTTTAGTCGGTTACGAAATTGGTACCAGAGCGGGTATCGCACTACATGCTACAGCCTGTGATTACCATACCTCTGGCGCATGGATAGCACTTGCTGCAGCGGCGTTGGGTTCGCGCAGTATCGGGCTGACTCTTCAGCAGACTCGCGAGGCTGTAGGTATTGCCGAGTACCATGGCCCACGTAGCCAAATGATGCGCTGTATTGATCATCCGACAATGCTTAAAGATGGTTCCGGGTGGGGCTCTATGGCGGGCTGTTCTGCAGCATTGTTAGCGCAGGATGGCTTTACCGGTTCGCCCGCGCTAACAATGGAGAGCGATGATGTTAAAGACATTTGGTCTGATCTGGGTACGCGCTGGATGGTGTGTGAACAGTATGTAAAAGCGTATCCGGTTTGTCGCTGGGCACAGCCGGCCATTGCCGGTGTTCAGTTGATAAAAGAAAAGCATCCTTTTGTGCATGATGAAGTAAAAAAGATAGAAATTGGTACTTTTCATGAGTCAAAACGACTAGCAGTATCAGCCCCTGAAACTACCGAACAGGCGCAGTACAGTTTACCGTTTCCAACCGCCGCCGCTGTTGTGCACAATGAGGTTGCAATTGAGCATATCGATGGACAAGGTTTAAAAGATGACTCCGTCCTGCGCATTAGTAAATTAATTGAACTCAATGAAGTTAATGAATATAACGAGTGCTTTCCTGAGCTTCGGAAAAGTCATGTAGTGATCGAGCTTAAGGATGGCAGCGTGCTCGAGAGCGGTACAGTGCAGGCGGCAGGTGACCCCGAGATGCCATTTACTGCCGATGTACTGGAGCAAAAGTTTATGCGATTTGCGGGTAAGCCACTGGGAGAAGATGTTGCCGCAAAGATAAAAGCACAAGTGCTTGCACTTGGTGAGCGCGATACGCTTAGTTCATTTAATGAGCTGATATACCGGCAGGCGTTATAGCTTTTTTATACCGGTTGTTTGGCAGTCAGGGCCCAGGCCCCTGCCAGTGTCAGCAGCGTCCCGCCGCCAATGTGGAAACGTTGCTGTGCTTTGCCTGATAGTAAAAGGCGACGTGCTCCAGCGGCGAATACCGCATATAGCGATGCATTAAGCGTTGCGAGCAGCACAAATGTGACAGAGAGAATCCAGAGCTGTGGCACTGCAGGCATAGAGGCATCAATAAACTGTGGAAGGAAGGCTACAAAAAATATTATGCCCTTAGGGTTTAGCGCCGTGACAAGCCATGTGTTTGCAAACAGTTTCCAGCGTGAATCCAGGTCACCGGCGTTTTTCACTACAACTGGTGATGCGCCCGATAACAATAACTTAATGCCTAAATAAATCAGGTATAAGCCACCGGCCCATTTTATCGCTGTAAACAACCATGCAGAGGTGGCGAGTACTGCGCCAAGTCCTAAAAGTGATAGTGCGAGGGCTGTACTATCACCAAGTGCTACTGCAAGCACCAGCGGTATGTTGGCAGATCTGCCGTGTGCTACCGAGTAGCTGATGACAGTAAGAATAGTGGGGCCGGGTATAACAAGTAATACACACGACGCCAGAGCAAATGCTGCCCAAAGTTCAATTGCCATGTATCAGTCTTTATGATCCAGTTAACGATCGCGAGCGATGGAGTATTTTAAACGGTGTGTTACGTTGCACCCGCACTTTCAAGTATTGACGCGACTGCTGCAGTGACACCTGCATTTGCGGGATGAGCGCTGGATGTAAGTAACCCCAGCGGCTTGCTGCTACCGTAAATATTTGCCAAAGCATTAACATCAGCACCAGCGTTAATAAGTAACTCTGCTAATTTTTCTGCGTTGTATGGCGTTACTTGCCGGTAGGACTCAACGCCGTTAGCACCGAGGTAATGGAGCAGTGTTGCCTTGTGACCATACTGTGATTGTTGCCGGGCAAGTGCTGGTGCGGCTTTTAATTGGTTAGATAATTCAGTGAGATCACCCGCCAGCATTGTGTCGACGCAGTGTTCAAATTCCAGATCAAACGCTGTATTGCCATGGCTCTGCACTGAGGTCCAGTCTTTGTATCCGTGTTCGCGGGCTATGGTTTGCTGTGCCATGTCAATATTTACGTCACCCTGCATAACTTCCGCTTTTGATTTTCCGATCAGCGGTTTGTACCAACAGCACAGGTGAAAGCACACAGCTTCATTTCCGGCCTTGTGTGCGTCAAAGATAGACTCAGCCTGAAAGCTCAGAAAATCTATGATGGTGATCGTGCGCTTGTCGGTTGCCAGCGTTGGCTGATGAAGTTGCTGCAGCGCTTTTACCGTATTGTCAATAAAGACGTCAGCCATGGACTTTGGTTGGAAAGGGGCTCGTCGCAATTGTAGCGCGTAATCTGCCGTGGAACTGGTTGTTATTTATACCGGTTTCAAGCACCATCCGCGCTTATGTCATCTCGAAAATATACTTACGCAATATTCGGTGTTTTTTTTGTTGAATCCGGTGTGCTCGGTACATGGATACCGCGAATACCCGATATAAAAGAACAGCTCGGATTAAGCGATGGTGAGCTTGGGCTCAGCCTGCTTGCGATGCCTCTGGGTACCCTGATTGGTCTTTTTGTAGCCGCAAAGATTATCGAATACCTCGGGGGCCTGCGGCGCGCTTGTCAGGTATTCTTACCGCTGTGGGCTCTGTCTTTTATTTTTCCGGCGCTGGCAACGGTGCAGTGGGCTTTTTCTGTTTTTCTATTTATCAGTGGGCTCACTATCGGGCTGGTAGAGGTCGCCATGAATACCGAGGCCGATAGAATAGAGCGACACTACGGTAAAAAGATCATGTCGCGTTGTCATGGCTTCTGGAGTCTCGGGTCGATGGCAGGTGCGGTGGTGGGTGGTGTAGTCGCGCAACTGGGTGTCGGGGTGGAGCTTCACTTTATTGTCGTTATGCCATTACTGGCGCTGGCGGGGTGGTACATCTCGTCACAGTTGCCGCAGATCGTCAGCGAGCCTGTACAGCAGGAAAGCGGCGGTTCGATTATCCGCCTGCCATCGAAAGCAATTGTATTGTTATGCATATTGCCGATTGGAATCATGTTGGTTGAAGGTGCATTTATAGACTGGTCAGCTGTCTTTATGCGCTCTGTTCTAGACGCTTCACCATTGTTGATCAGTATTACCTATTCGTTTTTTTCTATAGTGATGGCGGCAGTAAGGTTGTGGGGCGATCACATCAGGGAACGATTTTCAGAGCAGTTGATTGTTCAGGTGTCAGGCCTGGCAGCGGCAGCAGGTATTGCTTTGTTCGCGCTGGCGTCGAACACAATGGTGGCTTTTGCAGGCGCAGCGTTGAGTGGTATGGGGGTCGCCATTGTCTACCCGCTGGCAGTCACTGCAGCCGCTGGTCGTCCGGGCAGAACCGCTGCAGACAATGTAGCAGCAGTCACCATGATTTCGTTTTCGGCATTTCTGGTTGCACCTCCTGTCATTGGATTTTTGTCAGAGCTGTTTGGTTTGCGAATTGCCTTACTGACGCTTGCACCACTGGCGTTGAGTACGTTCTTTTTATCGGCAGAGATCAACCCTAAGTCGGCTGAGAACAACACCGGATAAAATAATGAAGCAAAATAACCAGGCAGGATCCTGAGGCAAATGAAAGTCAGTTTTATTACACCGATTCTAAATGTCTCGGACATCACCGCGAGCTTTAAGTGGTTCGAGTCTCTCGGCTGGTCTATCGGATTCCAATGGGGAGAGCCTGTCGGGTTCGGCTCTGTATGCTGCGGAGAAAGCGAGATATTTCTGTGTCAGGATGGACAGGGCGGCCGTGGCAAAGGAGCAAATGAATCCACCAGTGGTGAAGGTGAGAGTGGTGACAAAGGCGTCTGGATGTCACTGTGGGTAGACAGCGTCGACGAGGCGTATCAGTTGTGTCAGCAGGCGGGTATTGAAATCACGTTCCCGCCAACCGATATGCCCTGGAATGTTCGCGAGATGCACATACGGCATCCGGATGGGCACGTATTTCGGGTCGGTAAGGGACTGTAGCGGTTTTGATAATTGTGTAGATCAGTTTAAGCCGGTCACAGGTATACTGCACTGAACATCTGGTTAAGAATATTAGAAACAATGAGCAAGACAGTTGTTGTCCTGAACGGCCCCAATCTCAATTTACTGGGTAAGCGGGAACCTGAAATATATGGTTATGCGACTCTGGAGGACGTAGAGAAAGATTGTAACCAACTGGCAGGTGAGTTCGGGTTATCCACCCGCTTTCAACAGTCTAACCATGAAGGTCAGCTGATTGACTGGATACATACGGCTCGCGATGATGCGCAGGGAATTATCATAAACCCGGGTGCTTACAGTCACACCTCGATCGGAATTCTTGACGCGCTGCAGGCTTTTGCAGAACCTGTATTGGAAGTGCATATTTCAAATATTCATAAGCGTGAGAGCTTTCGCCATCACTCGTATGTATCGCAACGTGCTGACGGGGTGATAGCCGGATTTGGTATTGAGGGATATACCATGGCTATTCGTCGCATGGGAACATTGTTAAAAGACGCCTGAAGTGGCGAGTAATGAATTGGCTGATATTGCCGTAAGCGATCATTTTAATCTCGGCACCCATACCAAAGAGATTTCAACAACTTCAGAACAGGCCCAACACTGGTTTAACGTCGGTTTGAACTGGTGTTTCGGTTTTAATCAGGAAGAGGGAGTCAGGTCTTTCCTGAAGGCTCTGGAATATGATTCCGGGTGTGTAATGGCGCACTGGGGTGTGGCGTATGCTGCCGGTCCTTTTTACAACTATGCATGGTGTGATTTCGGCGCTGAGGAAGCGGCGGTAACAACAAAGCGTTGCTACGATCATATTGCTGCAGCTATCAGGTTTAAAAGCAATGCATCTGATTTAGAAAATCAATTGGTACAGGCGCTGGCATGCAGATTCCAGAAGCCGCATCCTGTATCTCTGGAGGAGTTTTGTCAGTGGGACGATGCGTATGCCGATGCCATGCGAAACGTCTATCACCAGTATAGCGATGATCACGATGTGATGGCTTTGTTTGCAGAGGCTATGATGACCCGTACACCCTGGAAGCTATGGGATGTAAGCTGCGGCATTCCTCCTGCCGGTGCAGATACCTATGAAGCACTTGAAATTATTGAACGTTCCCTTTCAATAAATAAAGCTACAGGTACGCCACCCCACCCGGCAATCCTGCACCTGCATATTCACCTTACTGAAATGTCTGCCGAACCGGAGCGTGCAAAGCGTTCTGCAGATACTCTGGTGGGTCTTTGTCCGGACGCAGGTCATTTGAACCACATGCCGGGTCATGTTTATGTATTGTGTGGTGATTATGCAAAAGCAAAACGAGTCAGTGAGAAAGCAATTGCTGCTAATGAGAAGTATTTAGCCTACGCCGGACCGTACAACTTTTACACCACTGCGCGTTGTCATGATCTGCACCTGATGATGTACACCTGCATGTTTCTTGGTCAGTATCAACCGGCTCTCAAGGCTGCAGAACAGATGTGCAATACACTTTCAGAAGATGTATTACGCCATTCCGGTCGAGTGCAGGTATTGCACACAATGGAAGGCTATTACTCAATGAAGATGCATGTGTTGGTGCGTTTTGGGAGATGGCAGGAAATTATAGATACACCGCTACCTGCTGATACCAATTTATATTGTGTATCTACCGCAATGCATCATTATGCCAAAGGTGTGGCCTATGCAGCGTTAAAAAATATTTTGGCGGCAGAGCAGCAACTTGACTTATTTTACAATGCCATAGACCGAATTCCTGACAACCGGAAGTTCTTTAATAATCAAGCTCGCACTACACTCGGTATTGGTGAAAAAATGCTTGTTGGGGAGCTTGAGTATCACAAGGGAAATTACGAACTTGCATTTGATCATTTGCGCGAAAGTATCAGTCGTGATGATAAACTGGAATACTCCGAGCCATGGGCGTGGATGCATCCACCGCGTCATGCACTGGGCGCTTTATTACTTGAGCAAAAATGCTATACAGAGGCCGAAGAAGTTTATCGCACTGATCTTGGCTTGAACGATAAGCTTTATCGCTGTGCACAGCACCCTGAAAATGTTTGGGCACTGCATGGGCTGGTTGAGTGTCTGCGATATCGCGAAGACAAACTCGAGCTTGACGTGTATGCCGAAAAGTTAAACAGAGCGCTTGCACAATCGGACGGTTCGGTTAAATCGTCATGTATGTGCCGATCGGCTATAACATCTGGTATGCAGTAAACAGCTCTGCAAGTTTGTTAGCGCGCTGGAGGCTAAGCCAGCGCGTTATGACGGCCTGCTCTTTAAGATTTTGGTAACAGATTGTCCGGGTCATAAAGCGGCTTGTATCCGACCGATTCAACCTTAACGCCATATTGCTCACCAAAATATTCCATCGACAGTTCACGGCCCACCTGACAATAGTCATGGGGCAGATAGGCCAGAGCGATATTTTTACCAACACTTGGGCCGTAGGCAATGCTTGTTATATAGGAACGTCTTCCCTCTGAGTCTATCAGGCTTTTACCCGTCTCAGGATCAACAATAGGGCTGGTGCCAACCGGGTATCGGGCAACACCGTTACGGTCGATATTATTAACCATGGTAAGTGTGCAGAGGTACGCTGGCTGATGTTCGCGATCCCGAAACTTTAGGTAAGGTTCTTTGCCATGAAAATCTGCGGCTTTGACCTTAGGTCGGGCCAGATCCGCTTCGAGCAGGTTGTATTCGGTTAGCAGGTCAGCGTTTTGCAGACGCAGGCTTTTTTCCAGCCGTCTGCTGTTGGCGTAAGTCTCTACACCAATCGGGGTGACATTAAGTGATGCGAGCGCATCCCAAACGGTGAGCCCATCGTCGTAACTGAAGTGCAGTTCCCATCCCTGTTCACCAACATAGGAAATTCTGAATGCAGCGACCTTTACACCATTAATATCGATGGTTTTAACTGCCATAAAAGGGAATTTTTCAGGGCTCAATGACTCTGGATTGTCTACTAATTTCTCCAATGTTGTGCGAGCGTTTGGCCCCCATAATCCCAGGCACGCATAATCTGTGGTTTTATCTTCAATGGTTACATTCTTAAAGTTATGGTCCTGGCTAATTCTTTGCAGCCAGACAAGATCACGGGCACCCGAGTCACCACCATCCATTACTCTGAAATGATTATCTGCCATGCGCACTACGGTGAGGTCTGCGCGTACGCCGCCTGAGTGGTCAAGGAAGTGTGTGTAGATTCCTTTGCCTGCCGGTGTGTCGCCGCCAACTTTGGCAACGCAGACGTACTCCATCAATGCTTCAGCATCGGGGCCTGTGACATCGATAATGGCGAAGTGCGAAAGGTTAACCATGCCGACGTCTTCACTCATTTGCAGATGCTCGGCATTGGATACCCGGAAGAAGTGGCGGTTGTCCCATTCTGCTTCTCGTACCGGGACTTTCTCTGAAAACTTCTCAATCAGGTGTTCGTTGTTTGCGTAGCCATGCGCGCGCTCCCAACCGGCAGCTTCCATGAAGTAGCCGCCCAGTGCTTCCTCGCGTTCATAGAAAGGGCTGCGTCTTATACCGCGGCCTTTGGTGTAGGGCTCGCGGTTATGTACTGCCGGGTTATAAATCTTAAAGGCGGTTTCATAACAACGATCATGGATGTACTGTTCTTCCTGCTGGAACGGATAGTATCGAGCGACATCAATGCCACTGTGGTCGAGTTCTGTTTTTCCATCGGTCATCCAGTCCGCAATAACTTTACCGGTTCCGGGACCATCTTTTACCCAGACAGATACCGCGTACCACAAGCCACGAACTTTGGCTGATTCACCCACGGACGGGCCGCCATCTGCGGTGACCTGCAATAGTCCGTTAAAAGATCTTTTTTCGTCAAAGCCGAGTTCACCCAGTACTGGCGTTAGTTCAATAGCACGCTCCAGTGGTTCGATGATCTGTTCCATTTCCAGATCACGCTGCGACGGCGAAAGGCGTGCTTCTTCTTTTTCTAAAAGATCCCGTGGGTGGCACATACGCGGATCTTTTTCTTCGTAGTAGCCCCACTCAATCATGCCGCCCTCTGTCGTGGTGGGATCACCCGTGTCACGCAGGTAGGCAGAGTTGCCCTGATCACGTAACAACGGGTAGCCAATGTCTTTACCTGTACCTTTGAATTTGTCGTAAGGTCCAAACCACAGTAACGGGTGGTCGACCGGCATTACAGGCAGGTCTTCTCCGGCCATATTGGCAATTAGTCTGCCCCACAGACCGGCACACACAACAACGTACTCAGCTTCAATTAAGCCCCGGTGGGTCTCAACTCCGGTGATTCTGCCGTTTTCTATTTTTAAACCGGTCGCTGGTGTATTGGCGAAGGTTTGCAGCTTGCCGGTTTTTTCAGCTTCTTCAGTGAGTTCACCGGTGATTACCTGTGAACGCGGTGTGACCAGGCCTGCGTCCGGATCCCACAACGCTCCCTGTATCATGTGCTCTTCGAGTAACGGCATTTTTTCCTTTGCTTCAGCAGCGCTGATCATTCGTGCGTTTGTGCCAAACGCTTTGCCGGATGCTACCTTGCGCTGTAGCTCAGCCATGCGGTCGTCGTCACCGACTCGCGCTACTTCAAGCCCGCCGACTTTTTCATAGCGGCCGCGCTTTTGATAAAAGTCGATGCTGTACATGGTGGTGTAGCAGGTCATCTGATCGTGTGCTGTGGCGTAGCAGAAATCGGAAGCGTGCGCAGTAGAGCCGATGTCTGTCGGGATGGCAGATTTATCGATGCCAACGATGTTGTCCCAGCCGCGCTCAATCAGATGGTGAGCCACAGACGCGCCAACAATGCCGCCCTGACCGATGATGACAACTTTTGCACTAGTCGGGAATTTTGCCATTGGAAAACCTGATAAATCTAATTGAAGGATCTGTCATATTGTAACTGCTGGCGACCCGTGGTCTAGCTGTGTATCTGCTTTTTGCAGACTGTTGCGTCGTTTGTTTTGCGCTGGACGACAGGGGCTGATGAGTATTGAAGAATGACTGTTGTTTGTGTTGGCGTGGCAGCTAAAGACTGAGCAATCCCGGTCGATAACGTGGGGCACATTGGACGGTAAGTCGGCAGCGACGCTCAAGTAAATTTGATTATGCAGAAATTTTCAAAGATTGGAATTTTGTTCTTTCTGCTTAGCTGTTCCGTAACGGCCAATGCTCAAATATACAAATGGGTTGACAAGGATGGCCGTACCCACTTCAGCCAGCAACCGCCACCGAAAGCTGAAGACACGCAGTTTCCTGAAGTAGTACAGGTGAAAAAGAAGCGCTTGCTCGCAGATAAGAGCAGAACCGTCAATGGCGAGAGATTCTGTGGCGATCTGAGACTCCCCTCTAACTCCGATCCTGTCATACAGCTTATCAATACTAAATCTCAGCTCGATAACTGGAGTCGTTCGCTTGATCGACAGGATGAAAGGAAAAGGCAGCTGCTGAGTCGCCAGTCCGGATATAGTTCCACCAGCGGAAATTATGATCGAAACAGAAATGCGATCACCGGTATTAATCAAAAAATCGAAGATCTCAAATGTGGGCTTCAGTGGGCCGAGTCGGAAATAGAAAGCCTGCAGCCCGACGGCGCCGCGTTCCAGAGAGAGTATGCGGTTGCGGTTGAAGAGTTCGAGCGGTTTAAAAATCAGTGCGGTCCAAAGCCTGATATTCAGGGCTTTACAAATGATCCGCGAGCCCTTGAGTGGGGGCGTTGCGAAAGCGCTAAAAGTACACG
>CAZYRP010000089.1:0-20111 GCA_964649465.1 uncultured Granulosicoccaceae bacterium
ATCAATATCAACCTGACCAAAGGCCGAGCCACCGGCACCGTCACTGATTGCATAGGACACTGTATCAACACCTGCAAAACCAATAGCCGGTGTATAGAGCCAGTTGCCTGATGCTTGTAACTTAATGCTGCCACCGTTACTGCTTCGGCTTGGAAGGCCCGAGATAATCAAGGTATCGTTGTCGGGGTCAGTATCGTTTGATAACAACTGCGCGGCTGTTAATACCAGCGGCGACTCTTCGCTGGTGGTCAGATTATCGGTATTAGCAACCGGTGGATTATTGTTATTTACCGGGGCATTGTTGCCATCATCCAGAGTAGTTGCATTCAGGCACAGAGAGAATACCGACTCGAGAACATTCCAGGCTTCTGCATCGTTGTCACTGGTAGTCGATAAGCCAATCAATCCATAACGCGGATCAGCAGCATTCGCCATGCGATCAGTAATGATTTTTTCATTGATAATCTGGTTTGAAAAAGCCGCATCACCTAACAATAGTGCCAGGCGCGAAATTTGTGCATAAATTCGCGCTTCACCACCAAACAGATTTTCCGTTCCACGCAGCAGACAATTGGCAGGCTGGTTGTTAACGCATTCTTCAACGTCAGTACCATCAAACTTTAAATACTCCGGTACGCGATTGTTGTTTTGATAAAAGTTTTTGAAAAATGCAAGGCTGCGCGCTGCTGATGATTCAGCAAGTGATTTTTGTGTAGCGCTTAATGCATCGGTCGGTGCTTTTGAAGCACGCGCCAGATGAATTGCCGTCCATAACACCTGAATTATTTTTAGATGCTCGCCGGGGCGTGAACCCTGGAATTCGAAATCACCGGTCCAGGTGCCGTCCGGTTTATAGCCATTGAAGAACAGGCCGGACAAATTGATCTCAGAATCCAGAAGCAACTGCGTCATGGATTGCAGGACTTCATCATAGCGATGATCACGTGCTGCTGCATGAGCAATGGTACCAAGGTCCTGATAGTCAACAGGAATCAAATCGGTGCCTAAAAATCCTGTGCCATTGGCAACAGCGGGAGCAGGACTCAGAGTACTGTCATCCGTGCCACTCCAGTCCCATGCAAAGCCTACCAGGCCACCAGCATACTCGGGAAATTCAAATACCGCATCTCGATCACGATCACTGAGGGAAGTCCAGTAAAGACCTTCAAACATTGAATCCGCAAGATCATTCGCCGCTTGATGGCCAAAGTTTTCATAACCGTCAATCAATCCATGGATAACACGTAGATCATCAAGCGGTGCATTGGCATTAAACCAGTTACCGCGAAAATCATCATAGAACTGAAACGGGCGTTGGTTATTGCGTTCAATCGACCAGTTCGGTATGTGGTAAAGCGGTGAGAACATAATTTCATCTACATATCGATACGCTTCTTCATAGGCTGCCTGATCGTTCATGCAGGCACTGCTGCGCAGCAGCAATCCCATGTGCTCAGCCGTTACATTGTGGCCGCCGGTATAGATTTCGGTTGAAGCAGTTTCATCGTGCAGCAAGTTGGTGTAGACACCGAATTTGTTCGGCTCTGCGGCGGTTGCGTTACGCATGTGATCAAGTACAAACGCCAGACCGCTTTGTGCTGCCTCTTCATGCGCCGGGTCTTCAAATTGTGGTCCTGCATAGTCAACCGGGGCTGTGAGCGGTGCATCGCTTAGCTGTATTTCAAGTAACGCGAACTGATCAACAGCTACTTCGAAGACATACACTCCACTACCGCGATTTTCTACCGCTACAAATCCGTTCTGCCCGCCAGTATCCGGTGAGCTTGCAAGAACACTGGACACCATTTTACCTTCAGGTGCGTTGTAGTGAACCCTGACTGTCTTAACCGATTGCACTAACGGCAGTTGCAATCCACTGTAGTTAACCAGGTACATCAGGTGCTTATTTTCATCTGCAATAGCACGATCAGCAAAGATGTCTTCACCGTCTTCCAACGTAAACGGCTCGTCAACATGAATGCGTACCAGCTGCTCGAGTTCACTGAGCGTGGCATTGGCCACATTGGGATCCAGCTGTTCGCCGAACAGACTGGCACCCGTAATATCCGGTCGATAGATCACCAGTCCATTGCCGAATTTATTAACACGGGCTACAGGACCTGCCGGAAATGCAAACAAGTCTGCAATAGCACTTTGCGCTCTCTGATCACCGGCTTCATCCATAGTACCGGGCATTTCACCAGTGGCCAGCATGGTCCCGCCGTTCTGTACATATTGGCGAATGTAGGTGGCATCAGCATCAGACATTGCAACAACGCTTGGCAGTATTAACAGATCCAACTCATCACTGGAGGAGGCCGGGCCGTCATCACGAGCGTGTATAACAGTGTATGGAATATCCATGCGAATCATCGCTGCAGACATTCCACGATAGCCGCCAAGATGTGGTCCGGTAACTACACTGTCGGTCGGGCGGCTTGCCCACCAGGTGTCATCAGGCGCTGGTGGCGTTGTCACTGAGAACAGGCCGAATTTTCCACTGATATCATAATCATAAAAATCGCGCGTGGACGTGCTGTACCAGATACCCATATGCGGTACCCGTTGCGCCTGCAGAATCTCCTCTTCTTTGTCGGCTACATAACCAAACCAGTTGCGGCGATAATCATTGCCGACACTGGTCAGCATAGTAGGGGTTTGCGATTCAAAAGGTACGTTTTGAGTGGCGACAGTTGCCGCCATTGTAAGTCCGGCATCAAGTGGTTCGAAGCCGTAGGAGAAACTCCATGACGGTTGATCAGGCTGTACGCTCTTACCCCACTTAAGTATGGCGAGCTTGTTTTCAAAATCGTCAGGGGTTGCCCACTTCATCGCCTGCGTATTAGAAACACTGTCCGTTTCCCACACATGGATAAAATTATCTTTTTCCGGATGGTACGCCGCATCCAGCCCGTAAGCGGTGGAGTCGTAGTAATCCATTGGGAAGTTTTCAACGATAACAGCAAAGTCAGGATCGATCGCCTGCGCCGCAGCACGAACGTCTTCAAGAAAATTGGCAACGTTAAAGTGACGCCATTTGATCCAGGCTCTAAATTGAGGGTTATTCATGTTGTATATATCTGGCACGGAGTAACCTGCACCACCGTTCAGTCCCTCGGCAATAGTCCATGCGGTAAAGTCTGCTTCAGCAGCCGGTTCGGTGCCGACCCAAAGTGTTCCAGTATCCAGATAGATAGGGACATCCAGCCAGATGCCGTCCAAATCAGTAGCAGCAAGTTTTTCAACTCGCGAGATGAAATAGTCTTTGTAGCCTGAGTTAGGCGACATCCAGGCACTCTCTTCACCGGGAGCTACCCATACCTCCAAACCGCCGTAAAATACATTCGGGGTTCCATCAATACCCTGCTGAACCCAATCAGGATGGTCTTTGGCAAAGGTCGATGAGGCAATAACACCATTATCATCAATAGCGTTTCGGGTAAGTACTTCGAATGTCGGGTAGTAGATAACGGCCCGCATATCACGGTCGTGTGCAAACTCAGCCACTCGATCCAGAAATTCAACTTCCTCATCGAACTCCTGATCTGTCAGGTTATAGGACAGTTGACTGTCCACTTCCAGAATACTGACATTTTGCGATACACGCTGATCAAGCAAGGCCTCAAGATCCGCATCGCTCATGGCGTTGTAGACAAAAGTGCCGCCGATACGACCTGAGTAGAGCCACGAATCGGAACCGAAAGTCGCGGACGATAGTAGCAGGGAAAATACTGTAGCCAGAAGAATGCGCACAGACATGAACAGCTCCGTATGTTTAGATTGCACTAGAGTGGAAGCCGAAGAGGCGCACGGAGTATGCCATTGACAACAAGTAGCTATGCAGTTCACAACTTCTGGGAGACACCTGGTTAAGGCAATGACCTGCGACACGTTAAATTGGTTTGATCTGGTAGACAAAAGCTACTAACTGCCAATTAGTGCGTTCGATGAACTTCGCACTAACATTATCTTTACCTTTTCAAAAATGGTATTCACGGTTACGATACCCGACCTTATATGTCATGACATAAAGGATAGGCGCTTGATAACGCCATTTCGTGTAAAAACAAGAATTGCAAAAGCAGTGCTGCCAGCAGGCCTTCTTTGTGCGCTCCTGCTGCTAGTTGGTTTGTCGTTGGGTGAAGCACCTGAATTAGCTGTAAATGCATCCGAGATCGACAGGCCCGTCACCGGCGCGGAATACCCCTGGCAGCTGGAATTGTCCGATTCAGATGGTCAGATCATTAATCTTTCCGACTACCGCGGTAGAACTTTACTACTCAGCTTTTTCTACGCTACTTGCGGCTACGCCTGTCCTATCCAGACAGATCGAATCGCTAAGGTTCAAAAATCCCTTAAAGCAGAAACGCTCGCAGCTTCCCGGTTTGTTTCAGTCTCTATTCACCCCGGGCGAGATACACCACGAGTGATCAATGCGTTCAAGCAACCCTACGGAATAAAAGAGGCACACTGGCAGTTTGGTGCACCGACTGATACGTACGCCTTGAAACAATTGCTTTTAAAAGCGGGGATCAGCACTGAAGCTGTGAACGGTTTAGCGCAAACCGACCATACAATGAAAATATTACTGATCAATCCGACAGGCAAAGTCATGCAACGCTATATCGGTGACAAATTCAGTATCAAACGTGTAGTAAAAGAAATTGAATCTCTGGTGCGCCTGAGTTCTCGTAGTTGATCCAGTTTAAAAATCGACACACCCAATTTATTCCAAGGTAATCGAATGTTGATAAAGTTTAGTAGAGTGATGATTATCATCACTGTCATGCTATCTGGCACAGCGCCGGCAAATGACCAAACTGGAAGCTGGAGTGAGGTAATAGATTGGAATATTAATCCAATACACGCCGTGCTATCGCCAGAAAAGAAACTACTTACCTTTGGTCAGCGTGGCGGCGCAGAATACAGTGTGTGGAACTTTGACGCAGGTACCGGCCCTGATTCGCGTCAGCTAATTCCCAACAGTACACCAACAGATCTATTTTGTTCAGCACAGATTGTATTACCACAAAGCGGTACAGTTATGACGGCCGGTGGCGATCAGCCGGGACCAACGTTTATCGGTAACACTGGCACTACTTTTTTCGATGGTTCTAACGACGTGTTATTCGATGCCGGCTATACAATGGCAAACCCACGTTGGTATCCAACCTTAACCACACTGCCAAATGGCGAAATACTGGTTCAAGGGGGTCGGGATCAGGAAGAACCGCTGATACCAATTCTTACACCGGAAGTTTATAACCCCGACAATGGCTGGCGTAGTTTACTTGGCATAAGCAGTGAGTACGCGTATGCCGGTTCTAAATGGTGGTACCCGCGCAGCTGGATCATCCCAAACGGACTTGTGTTTGGTATAACCGGTCGTTCGATGTATCACCTCGACTACCAAAAAGATGGCAAGCTTCTGCGAGCTGGAACTTTTACCGGGCCGAATACCTTTGAATCATCAACCGCTGTGATGTATCAGCCAGGAAAAATTCTACAACTCGGTGGCGGGCTTGAAGGCAATGTGCCAGAGAACCCGGCAACAAATCTAGCCACGCTGGTCGATGTGACTAACATGGAGCCGGTAGTCACTGACGCCGCACCGCTTCACCTCGCCAGACACTGGGCCAATTCTACAGTGCTGCCAGATGGCACAGTGTTGGTCACCGGCGGTTCACAGAGGAACAACTCTCTCGAGGGCGATGGCCCTGCCTATGCTGCGGAAATCTGGAATCCCGCTACTAACCGCTGGAGCCTGTTGTCTGCTGAAGTGCATGCACGCCTGTATCATTCTTTCGCTATTCTTCTGCCCGATGCCACCATTCTGAGCGCAGGTGGTGGAGAGCCCGGACCACTTATCCAGCGCCATGGCCAGATTTTCACACCACCTTATTTGTTTAACGGTGGTTCACTGGCAACAAGACCTGAAATATCCATAGACAAAACCGAGTTAAACTATGGTGGCGTAATAAACGTTCAGGCATCAATTGCCAGCAGCATTAACAGGCTTACGCTGGTAAAGACTGGAGCGGTAACTCACTCATTTAATAATGATCAACGCTTTATCGAATTATCGTTTGTTGAAGATGCCGCCGGTAACTTTAACGCGCAATTACCCGACTCCCCCACTATTGCAACACCAGGTTACTATTATCTGTTTGCACTGGATGCTGCAGGTACGCCTTCGGTTGCAGAAATTGTGCACTTTGCGCCAGACGCAAATATCGAACTGCCACCACTGCCAGAACTGATAGATCCACAGGACTTACTTGAGAATTGCGTATACACCGAAGAGGGTGAGTGGGGATATGACCCTGTCGCACAAGCGAGTTGCCGTCCACTTACTGCTGATAACAGCGTTGCTTGTGACTACTCACAGGCAGACCAGTTTGGTGGTCACGGCTGGAACGCTTCAACCCAAAGCAGCTGCCCGCCACTGAACCGGGTAATAGAAGCACCGGCGGAAATTGTCGATGCCTGCGACTACTCCCGGGCAGACGAATACGCCGGTTTCGGTTTTAATCCAGTGACACTCGAGAGTTGCCCGCCGCTGGATAGACTGTCTGCATCTTCAACAGACACTGTTGTCGACGAAGAAAATGTTGCAGAAAATTCCAGCAACTTTGGGTCGAATAACCAGGCGCCAGATGCTACCCAGGTTACTGTAAGCAGTGGTGGAGCATTAATAACCGGAACGTCGGGTGGGGGAAGCCTAAACCCGGGATTTCTCATACTCTTATTATTTACTACCGGTGTACAATTGAGAAGAATTCAATAAGATAGTGGCTTGTGCACTGTGACGGTTACAGTGCACTGCCGGTGAGAGACACGCACCACCGTGCAACGCTTAACTAAGCAGATTCCACCAGTTCAATGCGATAAAAACTTCCTGACTACCTGATCTGAATTACAACTGCGTTTTATCGTCAATCAGATACTGCATGAATCTTCAGCGAATTTGATTGGCCACTTTTTTCAAGAAAACTTTTAATCTTACTTAGCTCTACATTGTGGGATATCAAGCGCCCAATATCAGGGCCTATTTTTTCGATCACCTGCAAAGCTTCGGGAATATTGTGATTCAACGAATGCGTACCGGCGACACGGATTTGCCGGCGAAAAACATCATGTGGCGAAAGAGATATTGTCTCTCCCGGCGGGCACACACCAAAGAAGAGTACGTTGCCGCCATTTGCGGCATAATTTATCAGGCCTTCAGCAACTTTCGGCACACCGGTCGCGTCTACCACCATATCGACAGACTTTTCTAAAGTATTTAAATCAGAGCTACCTGCGGCTACTCCCTTTAACCCGAAAGACTCAGCCAGCTCTAATCGCGAATCATCTATATCCACCATTGCAATATCACTGACTCCTTTTGTACGTAACGACAGTGCCATCAGCATTCCAATTGGGCCTGCACCAAATATCAAAGCATTGTCTACCGTGTCGGTATCCACGGCACCAATACCAGTTAGCACACACCCAACAGGTTCCGCGAGAGCTGCAATTCCATAAGACAAATCATCTGATATCGGAACTATGTTATCCATGTGCACCGCGCTGTATTCAGCAAAACCACCATTCTGTGTAACACCGTAAGCACCTAATTTATCGCAAAGATTAGTTAGACCTTTTTTACATGCTCGGCACTCACCACAGTGAATATTCGGGTCTACAACAACACGCTGACCTTCTTTAAAGTTCTTTATGTTGTTCCCGAGACCGACAATCTCACCAGCATATTCATGGCCAGGAACTATCGGAAATTTGGAACTCCCGTAACGCCCATGCAGTATGTCGATATCGGTGTGGCAGATACCACTTGCGTGTACTCGTATGATAACTTCGTCTGCCGCCGGCTTTGGGTCTGCGAGTTCGCTGTTTTGAATTTCTCCAAGCGATTGATAGGTAGTTGCTTTCATAGTGATCTCAGCATGTTTTTATACCGTAAACGTCGGGACTATTACGACAGTTACATAGTAATTAAGACAAGTATTGCTCGATGGCAGAACCTGTACCATCCTTCCAAATTGTAGCCAGCGCCTTTTCAAAGGCTTGCGTAAAAGATTTGTCTCTCGAAAGTGGTCCGTATACATCACCGAGCTCGAGCCATTTTTGCGGGTCTTCTTTTGCAAGCGCAGCCTGACTTTTTAAACGATCCCATTGGGGATCGTTTGCTGGTATCTCAGCACCTGAATCTGTAGTTCCATAGCAGTAACGACACCACAAGGCACATTCCAAGGCCAATCCATCAATCGACTGATTTTTTTCAAGACGTGCTTCAATCACTGGCAGAATAAATTTGGGTTGTCGGTTTAATCCGTCATAACACAAACGCGGAATGGTATCCCCCACAGCTTCATTAGAAAATCGCTCAACAATTTTCTTGTAGTACGCAGAGAAACTCACACCTGGTATTTCCGTAAGAGTTGGAATAATTTCCTCATATTCCAGTTTGTCTAAATAACGGGCAACCAAAGAATTGTTCATGGCTTCATGCACATAGTGAATGTCCAGCAAACCCGCAAGATACGCGATCGACGCGTGGCCGCCGTTGAGTATGCGTAGTTTCATTAATTCATACGGAGCAACATCCTTAACAAATTCGACCCCCACCTTCTCCAAAGACGGGCGACCGCTGGAAAAACTGTCTTCCAACACCCACTGATGAAAAGGCTCAGATACTACTGGTGCTGCATCTTCAATTCCAAACGTGCTTTCGACAATGGCAATTTCCCGTTCGCCGGTAGCAGGTGTGATGCAATCCACCATGGAGTTCGGGAATGCTACATTTGTATCTATCCAATCATGTAGAGCTTTGTCAGTTGATTTAGCGAGCCCTAGCACGGCGTGCTTTGCGACACTTCCATTCTCCGGTAAGTTATCGCAACTCATTATTGTAAAAGGCGATACATTATTCTCTTTACGCTTCTTTAGCGCCGCGATAATAATACCAAACACTGTTTTAGGATTTTCCGGATTGGCGGCATCTGCCACAATGTCAGTGTTTTTAGAATCAAAGCCACCTGTTTCCGCATCTACATAGTAACCGCCTTCTGTGACTGTCAATGATACGATTCTTACTTCTGGATTCGCCATTGCATTAATAATCGCCAATGATTCGATTTCAATAAAATCAATCATAGCGCCTGTTACTGTTGCAGTGAGTTGCGCAGGATCCAGTTCAACAATAGTGCTTAGCCAGTCTTGTGATGCCAGTTTGCTCCGCATAGCATCATCATATTTTGTAACCCCGGCACCAATGATCGCCCAGTCACGATCCAGTCCCTTATCAAACAAACGATGCAGGTAGATGCCCTGATGCGCCCGATGGAAGTTACCAACACCCACGTGAACAATTCCCGCGGAAAGATCTTCAGGGTTATACGAGGGCCTGGCCACATCATTAGTGATTTGGTCAAGCGTAGAAAGTGATAATTTAGTAGTCATTCGGAATGCCTGGCACGAAGTGCAGTGCCTTCAAAGTTACTTCTGGATAGTTACTTCTGAATCAATCTGCCGATCAGTACTGTTTCACCCGAAAAACAAATTATCCAATCGATCTCACGACAGTGCAAAACCCCGATCGTCGAATTTATAAACGTGTTCTGGATTGGCACTCAAATAGACGGTATCTCCATGATGTACGTCGATCTCACCATTGACTCTTGCGGTCAGAATCTCATCACCCATGTGCACTCTAAAAAATGTATCTGATCCCAGATGCTCTGTAACACCCACCTGCCCCTGCCATTCACCGTGCTCAGTTGAAACATTAAAATGCTCCGGCCGTACGCCGATGGTATGAGCATTGTGTTTGCTCGCATGGCCACCACTGAGCAGATTCATTTTCGGTGAACCTATAAAACCCGCAACAAACAGGTTTCTTGGGTTGCGATACAACTCGAGCGGCGAACCAACCTGCTCAATGTTGCCATCAGAAAGTACAACAATTTTATCCGCCATGGTCATGGCTTCAACCTGATCATGGGTCACGTAAATCATGGTGGTCTTTAACTTCTGGTGTAGCTCAGAAATCTCCAGTCGCATATTTACACGCAAGGCAGCATCGAGATTAGACAACGGCTCATCAAACAAAAATGCCTCTGGCTCACGTACAATCGCCCGGCCAATTGCGACCCGCTGTCGCTGCCCGCCAGACAACTGTCCGGGGCGACGCTTTAGATACTCTGTTAGATTCAGAACTTCCGCTGCATCCTCAATTTTTTTCTTCGCTTCCGCGCGGGATACTTTCGCCATCTTCAACGGAAAGCCGATATTCTTGCGTACTGTCATGTGCGGATATAGTGCATAAGACTGAAAGACCATCGCCAGTCCGCGTTTCGCAGGCGGAATGGCCGTGGCATCTTTACCATCGATCAATATCTGGCCACTGGTGACATCTTCCAGACCTGCAATCAACCTTAACAAAGTTGATTTACCACAGCCGGACGGTCCCACAAACACAACGAACTCACCGTCCTCAATAGTCAGGTCTATCGGATGGATAACTTCAACTTCGCCGAAGCTTTTAGTTATTTGCTTTAGGGTGATTTGTCCCATTATTATTCTCTATTTCAGGCCTATTTAACCGCGCCGAATGTCAAACCACGAACCAGCTGCTTCTGACTGAACCAACCGAGAATTACGATAGGCGCGATAGCCATTGTCGATGCCGCAGAAAGTTTGGCATAGAACAAACCCTCCGGACTTGAAAAGCTTGCTATAAATTGAGTTAAGGGTGCAGCTTTTGCGGCTGTTAAATTTAGCGTCCAGAAGGCTTCATTCCACGCCAGTATAATATTCAACAGCATCGTTGAAGCGATTCCGGGAAGCGCCATTGGAGTCAGTACGTATATAATTTCATTGAACAGGCTCGCTCCATCCATGCGCGAGGCTTCTAATATATCGTTAGGAATTTCCTTAAAATAGGTGTAAAGCATCCAGATTATTATTGGCAGGTTGATCAGCGTTAGAACAATAACCAATCCGGTGCGAGTATCCAGCAACCCTGTGTCGCGGAAGAGCAGATAGATAGGAATAAGCACACCAACCGGCGGAAGCATTTTGGTGGACAACATCCACATTAGAATATTTTTCGTTTGCTTACCGGGAACAAAAGCCATGGCCCAGGCTGCCGGTATGGCAATGATTAAGCCCATTAATGTTGAACCGAAGGAAATAACCACTGAGTTCATGAAGTGCTTAACGTAGTCCGAGCGCCGTTGCACCGCCTCGTAGGCAGACAAGTTCCAGTCAAAGTTCAGGAACAATGGAGGCGAAGTGATTGCTTGCTCCTCTGTTTTAAAACCAGTCAGGAAGGTCCAGAGTATTGGGAAGAAAATAAGAAACGCGATTGTCCACGCCAGTGCAGACAATATAATTTTGCGTTTTCTTGAAATTGCACGTGCCATAGTTCTTCTCTATATTCTCACGCGTCCAGATTCTTGCCGATCATCCACATCAGGAATATCGCAACAATGTTGGCTAATATAATCGCTATCACACCCCCGGCAGAACCACCACCGACATCGAATTGCAACAGTGACTGCACGTAAACCAGATAGGTCAGATTGGTTGATGCATTACCGGGCCCACCGTTGGTGGTTACCTGAATTTCTGCAAATATAGACAGTAAAAATATGGTCTGAATCAAAATCACCACAGTGATCGCCCGCGCAAGGTGTGGCAATACCAAATAATAAAAGCGTCTAAGAGTACCTGCCCCGTCCATCTCCGCCGCCTCCTGTTGCTCTATATCAAGCGACTGCAGAGACGTCAGCAATATGAGTGTGGCAAACGGCAACCACTGCCAGGCAACTATGCACATAATCGAACCCAACGGCGCCTGACCAAAAAAATCAAAAGGCTGCATACCAATCAAACTCGCAAAATACGCAAAGAGCCCGCTTACCGGATTCATAAACATATTTTTCCAGATCAGTGCAGATACTGTTGGCATCACAAAGAAAGGTGCAATAACAAGTATGCGAACAATGCCTTGCCCGAAAATTGGTTGGTTAAGTAACAACGCCAGAAGTATTCCACCAATAACGGTGATAACCAGCACGCCTCCCACTAAAAAAAGCGTGTTCCAGATAGATTCCAGAAAAGCAGGATCAGTCAGAAACCATTCGTAGTTTTTAAAGCCTGTGAATGATTCTTGTCCGGGCGACAACAGGTTATAGCGCAGAAAAGAAAAGTAGAGCGTCATACCAAGCGGTATGAGCATCCAGCCAAGCAGCACAAGCACGGCCGGAGAAATCATCAGACGAGCTGCTGCTCGCGAATGCTGTGTCGCCATGTTAGCTGTCTGCTGGTGTCCTAAATTAAATAAAAGCCAATTAAATTAGCAATGAAAAAAAGGGCCAGCTGGTGCTGGCCCTTTTTGGTAACGCGCTACTTTGTTTAGTAGCCAGCCTTGTCCATTTCACGCTGTGCGAATTTCTGGCTCTTTTCAAGTGCTTCTTCAACACTTGATTGACCTGCAAGAGCCGCTGCAACCTGCTGTCCAACAAAGTTACCAATACCCTGGAACTCAGGGATTGCAACAAATTGAACGCCCGTGTAAGGCACAGGATCACGAGTTGGATCTGCAGGATCAACAGAAAGAATCGCCTCTACGATGGTATTGGCAAACGGTGCTGCTTCCAGACGACGCGAATCTTCTTCAACTGATTTACGTGTTCCGGAGGGAACAGCAACCCAGCCCTTAGACTCACCAACGCTCTCGAAGTACTCTTTAGAAGTAGCCCACTTAAGGAAGCTCTTCGCTGTGTCTACTTTCTTTGAGCTCTGTGGAATAGCAAGTGCCCACGACCAGAACCAACCTGTGCCTTTGTCAGTTACCTGCTTAGGTGCTTTAAAGAAGTCGGTTTTGTCTGCAACAGTGGATGTATCAGGGTTGCGGACGTCACCAGCAGCTGATGTTGCATCAACCCAGGTTGCACATTTGCCGTCTTTAAACAGTGCACGGTTTTCGTTGTGACCGTTTGCAGACGCACCTGGAGGACCTGAAGCATTCATCAAATCAACATAGTAGTTGATGGCCGCATTCCACTCTGGAGAATCCAGCTGTGGCTTCCAGTTCTCATCGAACCAACGTGCACCAAATGCGTTCGCAACAGTTCCAACAAAGGCCATGTTTTCTCCCCAGCCGGCTTTACCGCGCTGACATGTACCGTAGATACCATTGTCCGGATCATGCAGTTTAGCTGCCATTTCGGCAAACTCAGTGTAGGTGATTTGCTCTGTCGGTACTTCAACACCTGCTTTCTCGAAAAGATCTGTACGATAAAAAGTGAATGAAGTTTCAGAATAGAGCGGCAGTGCATAGAGATTGCCGTCAGCTGAAAGGCCGTTTCGAACCAGCGGGAAAACGTCTTCCAGATCGTAGTCAGCATCGTCAGCAAAGTCGTTCAATGATGTTAACCAGCCTTGCGCACCCCAGATCGGAGTTTCATAAGCACCGATAAACATGATGTCAAAAGAGCCACCACCTGTCGCAATATCAGTAGTGGTGCGCTGGCGAAGAACGTTTTCTTCCAACACAACCCAGTTGATCTTGTTGCCGGTTGACTCTTCCCATGCTGGAGCAAGCTCCTGCATCGTGATCATGTCGGCGTTGTTCACCGTGGCGATTGTTATTTCTTCGGCATTGGCAGCAGAGCTGACCGACAGGCCAGCCATCACGCCAAGGGCCGTGAGTTTTAGTTTGTTAATCATAGATCCTCTCATTATTTACACGTGTAAAAATTTAATGTGTACCCAATAATACTCTGCTGCAAAACTTCAACACAGAATACATGCTTAAAACAACAAACGCCGATGTAGTTAAAAGATTCAAGCGGACTCTCTCAGGCGCAGTTCCGCATCGAATGTTCTTATCACTCCCTTGCCAATCCGCTTGCCGTTTTCAATTTGATCTAAAATCTGTTCAACAGCGGCTTCACCAATCCCGGATGTGTTTCGAGAGACGGTGGTAAGCGCAGGATATACATAAGCTGACAACGGGTGATCGTCGTGTCCCGCCACCCGGAATTTTGAATTCTCACCACTTCTCTGTGGTAAAAGATGATGCCGGTTTGCGGCTCGAATTACCCCGATCGCCAATCGATCATTGGCACAGAGAATGGTACTTTCAACGTACTCACCGCGACCGAAATACTCATCCATTGTATTGAACGCAAACTCTTCAAAATTCCATACAGGCTCGTTATGATCTACCGATATTATGTGCGGCTTAAAGCCCAGGGTATCAGCACTGGTGAGATAGGCCTGTTCCCTTTCGAGACTGTTCGAATTGATTCTCGGCATGCCGAGATATACCGGCGCACCACCAGATCGGTGCAGATAATCCACCATTAACGATATGCTCTGCTCGTTGTTTGTACCAACAAAATCAACATCGGTGAATTCACCTGAAAATCGTGAATCAACAAACACCACCGGGAACTCTTGATTCAATCGGCTAATAGTACTTAGCGAACTGGACTCCCCGATCGGTGCTGCGATCACACCATCGGCACTCATTGACTGTAAATTCTCAAGGGCCCTGGCCTCAAGTGCAGGATCGCCGTGCGCGCTCTGAATAATTACTGTATAGCCTCGCTGCAAGGCCGATTCCTCAATGGACTGAATCAACGAAGTATAAAAAAGATCGTTCAGGTAAGGCACGATCACGCCTATGATCCGCGTGGACTCACGGTTCATTTTGGTGGCGAAAAAATTCGGCACATAATCGACAGTATCGAGCGCTTGTTCAATACGCTCACGCGTAGTGTTACGGACCGATTCTGCATTCTGAAAAAATTTAGAGAGCGTCGGCCGAGATATACCAATGGTAGAAGACAACTCCTCCATTGTTTTTATCTTAGGTTTATTTTGTTCCAGCACGCTCATAAATGAATCGGTGTTGCCTCCCCAAACTCTTCCGATTGCAGTGGTCTGGTGGCATGAAACCAACCATCCCAAAAGTTAAGCGCTGACTTTAAAACATTTCTTTACGCGTGTAAAATAATTTGAAGATCTAAAACGACAGCTATTTTTCCTGCCTGGTATGCCAATGACAAACCCCACCATCATCGCTGTAGGCGAGTTGCTTGTAGAGTTTGTCTCACACCATAAGGGTTGTGAACTGCGTGCACTGTCGGAGTATTCCGGCCCGTATCCAAGCGGTGCACCCGCAATATGTATAGATCAGGCAGCGCGAGTGGGCGCTACCGCGCAAATCTTTGGCAGTGTCGGTGCTGATAATTTCGGGGTTGCTTTGATCGAACGTCTTAGATCCAACGGTGTAAAAACCTCTGGTATCAGGGAAATTGACAATAAGCCTACCGGGGTGGCATTTGTCTCATACTTTGAGGATGGCAGTCGTACCTTTATCTTCCATTTGAATAATACCGCCGCTGACAGTGTAGAACCAAACTCATTTACCCAACCCAACGAACCTGTGATCATGCATATATCGGGTTCATCACTCGGCAATCCACAGTTACGCGAAACGATTGAAAAGGCGGCAACGAGTGTTATCGAGCACGGCGGGCAACTCAGTTGTGACCCCAATGCACGCCCGGAGTTAATGAGTGACGGGCAGGTAAAATCCGTGCTGACAAGTCTCATAGCAAAAAGCAGCTACCTTTTTCCCAGTGACAGTGATCTCAAATTTTTGTACCCCGACTGCTCTGAGGAAGAGGCAATTGCAAAGCTGCTTGACCTGGGTGTTGAGACCATTGCTCTGACTCGCGGTGAAAAGGGATCAATCATTTATGGAAAAGACAACGCTCCACTGCATTTGGGTGGCCATGCGGTAGATGAAGTAGATCCAACGGGTGCTGGCGATTGCTTTTGCGGGACTTTTCTCGCAATGATCGCCCAGGGCAGATCAATAAAAACCAGCGGCCAGTATGCCAACGCGGCAGGGGCAATCGCTGTGACCAGGCGAGGTCCGATGGAAGGCAATTCCGATCTGCCCACCATTGAGAACTTTATGAAGAACAACCCTGCTGCCGCCGTCAACTGACTCCCGACCCCGCCCTCTTACCCCGCACTCTAACGATAAAAATATGATTGATATTAATTCCCTCATCACCCGAAATCGTGCAGGTGAATCCGTCGGCCTGCCCTGCTTTTGTACTGCAAACGAACAGGTTTTGCGTTCTGTTTTTCAATACGCGAATGACAATCAGGTACCAGCTGTTGTCGAAGCCACCTGCAATCAGGTTAACCAGGACGGTGGGTATACCGGTTTAAAGGCCAGTGATTTTCGAGACTGGACGGCACTACTTGCGAAAGAATACGGCGTGGCACCGGATTCAATAATTCTGGGTGGGGACCATCTTGGACCAAACCCATGGCGCCATCTTCCAGCAACAGAGGCTTTGGAAAAAGCTGATGTGTTAGTAGCCGACTACGCCAAAGCCGGTTTCAAAAAAATCCATCTTGATGCATCGATGGCTTGTGGTGGAGAAACCACCCCTTCTTTTGAGCTTGTTGCAGAGCGTGCAGCCCGATTGTGCAAAATTGCAGAAAAAAATTCTCCGAATCCGGACGAACTGGTTTACATCATTGGCACTGAAGTACCAATCCCCGGTGGAGAAACTGATGACATGGACGAATTGGCTGTTACCAGCGTCCAGCGACTAACCGATACTATTGATACACACAAAGAAGCTTTCGATAAAGAGGGGCTCGGGCATGTTTGGCCAAAAATAGTCTCGGTTGTTACGCAGCCTGGAGTTGATTTTAGTCACACCGCGATTCATCGGTTTGAACCGGACAAAGCTGCAGACCTGTCTACCGCGGTAAAGACAGTCGACAATATGACTTTTGAAGCACACTCTACCGACTACCAACCCACTGAGGCTCTGGCCGAGCTAGTCGGCAAGCATTTTTTCTTTTTAAAAGTGGGACCTGAATTGACCTTCAGAATGCGTGAGGCGGTTTTCTCGCTCGCAAATATTGAAAATCACCTGCTGCCTGAAAAGGACAGATCAAATCTAATTGCTGCAATCGATCAGGCAATGAATGAAAATACCGAATACTGGACGCCGTACTACCGGGGTGACAAAGAAATTATTAAGCAGCTAAAACATTTCAGTTATAGCGATCGAATACGCTATTACTGGACAGTTCCTAAGGTCGCGCAGGCACTGCAAAAGTTATTCTCAAACCTTCACAACAAAAAATTACCCGAAACAATCGTCTCACAATATTTTGCCGAAAGAGAATTTGGATCAATGAATGCACCGGCTACTCAACTGGCTTCTGATCACATAGCTCTTTGCATTAACAGATATTATAAAGCGTGCGGTTATACCTGACCAGGCAGGCAGCCGAAAAACTCAGCCTGGCTCGGCTTGGGACTTACAAGAATACTTCATATCTTGAAAAATATATGCATAAGGATTCTCTGCAGAAAAACAACACCCAGGAATCATTGTTAATTCGGTATTCAAATAGTCGTTCTTTTGAATCATTAGCTCCAGACAACTCTGTTCCGACCAGCCTTCTTGCCTTCAAGAAGCGCGGTATCAGCCCGCAATATAGTACTGTCGATTGGCTCTTCCTGTCGCCGTGCGGTCACACCGATTGTGGTGGTTATTTCAATACTTTTACCCTGAACTTCAAATTGGCAGAGCTCAATCGATTGCCTTAACTGTTCGACGAAATCTCGCAAATCATCTGCGTTGAAGTTTGAAATTGCAATCACAAATTCATCACCACCGTAACGAACAACAATATCATCTTTACTGATAATCGATTGCAGCTTTGCAGAGAATTGGCACAACACAGCGTCGCCTATCGCATGACCATGATTGTCATTGATTAATTTAAAGTGATCAATATCACATACCAGCAGAACAAGCGTCTCGTGTCTTATGTTAGTTAGCGTGTTAAAAAGCGGCGACTTCAATACTGATCGATTAAACAAACCAGTGAGCTCGTCATGGCACGCAGAGTAACAGGCATGCGCATACAGCAAGGCATTATTGCACGGGCCACTTAGCGCCTGCGCCTCCGATGCCAGAGCTTGCGATTCATGCTCAGAAAATCTGTCACCGCGACGCAATGTCAGGGTTCCCAATGAATGACTTTGATATTTCATCGGCAGGCTGAGCTCAGTCGAGTCAGTACACAATCCGCTCGATTGATGCTCTACAGATATATGAAAATCTGCAGCTCGAAACTGTACTCTTTGTATCGAGTAAGATTCTGCCAGCCTGACAGATATTTTTTCAATCAACGTCTGGAGATCGAGGTACTGATATAGCGGATCAATTGCTTCAACCGTACCAGCTGCAAAGTGCCTGGCGGCGGTCGAGAGATAATCCTTTCCCTCAAATAACTCTCCGGAGGTCATTGATGGTGACTCCGAATATGCTTTCATTCCTATTCCTTAACACCCTGTACACGGGCATTCATGCTCCTTATCGTTCTTTTTCTATATAGTCGATACTGAGAGAAATGGAATTGCAAATCAGTTATTCGCTTGCCTGTAGGTATAACTACGGCCGTCAACGAAGCCATCAATCATGGAATACGGCATTTGGTATGCGCACCGGCTATAGATTCCGGTGCGCAAATACAACTATCAGTCAGGTTCTTCGGCTGTCCAGTCCGACAATCGCGCTTTCAGACGCATCAATGCCTGACCATGAATCTGACAAACACGGCTTTCACTTACACCAAGAATCTCACCAATCTCTCTGAGATTAAGGTCTTCATCGTAGTACAACGACATCACCAGGCTCTCGCGTTCCGGCAGGTTTTTAATAGCATTAGCCAGTGCCGTTTTAAAACTACCGTGCTGCATATGCTCAGAGGGACCAATATCTTTACTCTCTGGTAGTGATATTGTCTCACCGGTGTTTTCATCCGGCTGATCAAAACTGAAGACATGGGCCGACATACTTTCAGTCAATATTTGATGATAAGCACTCAATGAGATACCCAGTCTCGAAGCAACTTCCACATCTGTTGCATCACGCCCGGTCTCTTGTTCAATGTTACGCAGAGCTTCAGCTGCTTCTCTGGACTTTCTGTGCACAGAGCGCGGAGTCCAATCGGAGCGTCGAATTTCATCGAGCATCGCACCCCTGACACGTATACCTGCATAAGTCTCAAAACTGGCACCCTGAGTGGGGTCATACTGACGAGCAGCTTCCAGCAAACCGATCATACCTGCCTGAATAAGATCTTCAGCTTGTACGTTCGGCGGCAATCGATGCATTAAATGGAAAGCTATTCGTTTTACCAGTTTTGCATGTTTGGTGATGAGATCGTTGTCAGAAACCAACTCAACATCATTGTACATAGCATGCGCGTTCATTCGGTCACACCTTGCATTACGAGACGTTCGACGAAGAACTCTACGTGTCCAATGGGTTGTTTAGGCTCTGGCCAGCCGTTAACAGTCTTAGCTAATTTCTTGAAGGCAATAGCGGCCTTTGATCCCGGATAAGACTTTACAACCGGCAGCTGTTTACAAGCGCCAATGTGCAAGTGTTTGTCATGCGGGATAGCACCGAGGTAGTTCAGCATCACATCGAGGTTGACATCAGTTTTTTCAAGTAATTTGTCAAACAGGTCGAGCGCCTCATCACCGGAAGCGACCTTGTTAACTAAAATATTGAAACGCTTAACGTGAAATTCACTACTTAAGATTTTGATTGTCGAGCAGGCATCAGACACTGAGGTTGGCTCATCACATACCACCACAACAACTTCGCGCGCAGCCCTGCAGAAAGCAGTAACCTGGCTACTTAATCCCGCAGGTGTATCAATAACCAATGTATCAATGGGAGCTTTCATACTACTGAAAGCATTAATCAACCCGCCGTACTGTGCCTGAGTGAGTGAGGCAACCTTCGACGCTCCACTGCTTGCTGGCAGCACCCTGACGCGTTCATCAATCTGAACAACAATTTCATCAAGGCTGAGATTGCCTCGTAATACATCTGTAAGTGTACCGTGCGGTTGAATTCCGCAGAGTACATCTATATTGGCTAAACCCAGATCCGCATCGAGTATCAAGACATTGCGTCCGAGCTTACCGAGCTCGATCGCAAGATTGACTGTAACATTCGATTTTCCAACTC
>CAZYRP010000090.1:0-20079 GCA_964649465.1 uncultured Granulosicoccaceae bacterium
CACTGCCCTGACCTCCTGTCGCATATTCACCAGCCAGAGTAAGCGTGCCATCAGCGGCCCGGCTGTAAGCCACAACGGTGTTCTCATCAACAATGTTGGTCATAACAAATACGCCGCCAGCTGCAGTATCGGCGGCATCATCACCCTCAGGTGGAGCTGTTGTGCCGATAACAATATTGCCGTCGTCATCAGTTGACAGGTTTATGTTTACTTCCTCACCGTTGGCCAGATCTGATTCAATACCGCTCAACGATGTGCTATCACAAGCAGACACAGCCAGCAGAACAGGTAAGCTAAAAGCAGTAAGCGACTTAAATTTGGATTGAAGCGGATTTCTAATCATTACGTTCTCTCTTTTTATGCAGGTATAATTTCATTCTTTCTCACCAGATACTGCTATCACCAAGTGCTATCACTTCTGTGCAAAAGCTTTAGTGCAAAGCTTCAGTCCAAGTACTTACAAGTCTTGCGTGCACGTTAATTAAGATAATTCACTGACGGGTTAGTTCTCGATAACAATAGTGATTGAGAGACAGTTTAAAATTAGTGAGAACTTTGAGTTATCGATGCACTGCTTTACCAACAGCTTTAGCAAATATAAAAACTTAATAATTTGTTAGCCATTGCAGTAAGTTAGAGATGAATATCTTCAGCTTCAGTACATCTACAGGCTTGAGCACTTCAACCGCTCTTGTGATTGTTTTGTTACTCAATGATTATAAGAGCGGCCAATTTCACGGCGACAAAGCAACTCAATTTTAATATGAACAACAATCATTGAGTTTATTGACCTGGCATTCTCACAGGTCACTACAACCTGCATGAATTGAGCAAGTGCTATAACAGACTAAGGTTTGTTGTAGCTGGATATCCCTTCAAGAGATATCCAGCAAGGTCGACTCGACGAGTTATCGAGAGATTTGTTGTGTTGAAAGTGTTGTGTGGCTTTTTCAATGTATTCTTTGCCACTAAAGCCTCCCTGGCGCTAACTGCAGATGCACTGATTAATTTTTTGTGTTTTCTGTTTCCTATGAACACTGCAGCTAATTTCCTACTTCAAATACTCCTTCAATTTGCATATCCCAATGGCTTATGTCGTGCTCCTCGGAAATTAAACTCTCCGGACAGTACGAAATTTGAACTGCCTATCCATTCAGGCCAGCAATTCATCAAGCAGCCCGTTTTTGTCTGCAATGAACAGATCATCGCTTCCACCTATATGTACATGGCCAACAAAAATTTGAGGCACTGACTGACGGCCGGAACGTCTTCTCATCTCCTCTTCGCGGTCTGAGCCTGTGGTAATGTTGATTTCATTAAAAACCATTCCCCGGCTGGCAAGCAGATTGATGGCACGACCGCTATATGGACACCAGGGTTTTGTATAAACGTCTATTTTTGTCATTTTTAAAGGTCTCACTGTTTCCAGTTAGTTGGTTAATAAAGTCGCCAAAGGATCAATTTATATAAGGCTGAGACGTCAACATCGGACATTTGTTCATAGACTTAAAGGGGCTAAAAACATGTTTTAGCAAAAAGTCACTAAGTAGTTATAATTCCATTAGATTTACCAGCAAATCACACCGCTCAATGCCCGAACTAATTCTATTTTCCCGTCTCTAAACTTCCGTAACCGATACGTAAACCCGGCGCGATGCCCGGGGCAAGGCACGGCAAGAAGCAGCCTTCTCCCAACACCGCGGCCAATTTATGAACCAGGGAGATTAACCATGACACTTCTGGAGAGAACAAAAACACTGTTCACAGGCGTAGCTGTTGTTTTATTGCTTGCATCAACAACATTTGCACAGCCCGCATATGCGAAGCACGCTGGCACTTATCATGGCAGCAACTTAAAAAGTGATTTCTATTTTAACTGGGGGTACGGTAAGCGCGCTCACCACCATTCCAAAAACCGTCATTTCTTCGGCAAGAAAAAATTCGGTCAGCACAGATACAAGTACAGTCGCAGTTACGGCCACAGCAAAAAAGGTCTGTTTAAAAAACACCGTCGCTCTGGCTTCAATCGCAGCAGGTCTTTTGGCCGCAATGGATCTTTCCACCGGCATTGATTTATTCAGGCGATGAATAGCAAAAAGATCAGAGTGCCACAATTAATCGTTACCCTCTTTTTGACACGCTTTTATAAATTACCAATCTTGTTCGCTACTACAACGAAACCCAGTGCGCAGCTTGCAACATTGAACCGACTGCTTACACACAATACTCGTCCAACTTATAAACCAGGAATAAGACCATGACCAAAATCACCAGAAGACGTTTCACTCAAATTTTGGGCGGAGCATCGGCGCTTGCAACTACCTCGATCGCCATGAATAACGCTGCCGCGGACGGACATTCTAATCTGCTTGATCCCGAATCCCCTGCTGCAAAAGGCTTACAGTTTGTTCTGAAGTCAGATTCCGCAAATAAATGCGTTGGGTGTCTTCACTATACCGATGACGGTAGCGGCGATAAGGGTAAATGCACAATTTTTCCAGTGAATGTAGTTCCTGCTGAGGCATGGTGTGCTGCATTTTCTGCAAAACCCTGATTTAATTTCCGGGTTAGTTTTCCGGTTTGATCTGCAAGTAACTTCACGATGGTGACGATCGTCACCATCTTCTCGGCGCACGTTTTCACCTGTCGCCGCTTTCACCTACCTGCACTGTCAACTACCAACGCCGCCAACTCCAGGTACCACTCAGCCTGCATTATTCATGAGGATTCGGCATCCAGAGTCAATATCGCTAAACAGGTCGTTTGATCGCGCGAGGAACGTGGCTCGCCACGTGACGAGGGGGATCGGACGAGATGTGACGCGATATTTGTCTCTGGTGTCGAATAGACAGTCTGTTATTTTTGAAAACATGGCAAATAGCTCTGAAACTCTATAAATATAGGCTCAGACTCAAATTCGTCAGTCGCCTTGTGAATAATGCAGGCAAGCCTGCAAAGCTATTGTGTTTACTATAGCTGCCATTAAAGTCGATTCACATCTTTAGCACCTGTCTGTCACACTGTGTGCACGAATCCATGTGACTTTATACAACCATGTATCCCGCTCATTTCCTTAAGCATTGCCAAACTGTGCGTTAGCGTAAGAACTGTTGTCAATACATAAAAAATTCGCGACTATTCCCACATGAAAGACAACATGATAGAACTGACGAATCTCTGCAGGCGATACGCAATGGCACATGGTGAAATCACCGTGCTGGACCAGTTGCAGTTATCAGTCGAGACCCGCGAACGTGTGGCAATTATCGGCCCGTCAGGTTCGGGAAAATCTACACTCTTACTACTCCTGACAGGCCTTGAAAGCCCAAGTGACGGGCAGGTCACTATTGCCGGTAAATCGCTGACAAACCTCACTAAAGATCAGCGTGCCGATGTAAGGCGCGCACATATTGGCATTGTGTTTCAATCGTTTCATCTGATCCCGAGTCTGACAGCACATGAAAATGTAGCCCTGCCATTGGAGATAGATGGACAAAAAAACGGCCGACAACGTGCTATAGCTATGCTCGACAAAGTCGGCCTGGCCGATCGTGGCGACCACTACCCGGCACAACTATCCGGTGGTGAACAACAACGCGTGGCCATGGCCCGGGCACTGGTGCACGAACCCGAGCTGGTGGTGGCGGATGAGCCGACCGGTAATCTCGACGAAAAAACCGGTCACTTTATTATGCAGTTACTATTCGATTTAAACCGCGACACAGGTGCGACACTGTTATTGGTCACACATGATCACCAACTCGCCGCACGCTGCGACAGAACGCTGCGACTTGAAGACGGACGACTGCACCCGGTAGATGCAACCTATGCGGTGGAATCCGGCACATCATCATGATCGCACTCCCAGGCTTTATGCTGCGCGACCTGCGGGGCGCCAGCAAAGTTCGCTCACTCTGGGTTTTTTGCGCCTGCCTCATATTAGGAATTGCTCTGATCGCCGTCTGCGGCAGTCTGTTGCAAGTGGTACGCGACGGATTTGAACAACAGGAACGCAACCTGTTTGGTGGCGATCTGCAAATTAGCCAGCGGCAGAAAATCACTGATTCACAACAGGCATGGCTGCAACAAAATGCAGATGTATCACGTGTACTCGAGTTACGCACAATGCTTGGCACATCTGATGGCGACTTCACCGTAGTTGAACTACAAAGCGTTGATAATGCGTATCCGCTCTACGGACAGGTCCGGCTGGAACCACAAATAACCCTGCAGGAGGCAGTAGATCAGTCGGGCACAAGCGATCTATGGGGTGCTGCATTTGATCCGGCACTGGCCGAGCAGCTGGGACTGCAGGTGGGCCAGACAGTGAGCATTGGCGATCTGCAGGTTGAATTGCGAGCTGTCATTCTGGAAAAGCCGGATAGAAACCTCAGAGCAGATTTTAGAGGTCCTCCTGTCATCCTCGATGAACGCGCACTGGAACAGAGCGGGCTGCTCTTGCCAACCAGTCTTATCGATTACGACTACAAAATCCGCACAGACACAGACCCGGTTGAGTGGCGGGAAAAACTCACGGCAGAATTCCCCGACGCCAGCTGGGAAGTTGATACAGTCGAAGAGCGAGGTGAGTTTGTTGGGCGACGGCTCGACCAGGTTGCATCCGTATTGTTGTTAATTGGCTTCAGCACTTTACTGATCGGTGGACTGGGCGTTGCAAACAGTGTTGGAGCCTACCTGCAAACCAAGTTGCATACGCTTGCCACGCTGCAGTCGCTGGGCGCGCGTGCGCCACAAGTTGCCTCTGTGTACATTGGCCAGATTACCCTGCTGGCAATTCTGGCAAGTACTGCTGGTGCGTTGATCGGATCATCAATTGCCTGGCTGGTTTCTGCGTCGTTAAGCGACAGACTTCCAATAGACCCGAACCTGCAAACCCTGGTTTTACCTACGCTGATGGCAATAGTGCTGGGCGTTTGCACAGCACTGGCTTTTACCTTGCCGGCACTCGGGCGCACACTGAGTGTTCCTACAGGATCACTGATTCGCGGCCTGGCCGACAATCAGGCAGCAGTACCTAAGGCGTACCTGCGCGCCACCATGGTTATTAGCGCTCTTGGGAGTACTGCTACTCATTTGGTTTGTACCAGAACCCCTGATAGGAGCAGTGTTTGTCATTTTCATTCTACTGGTACTGCTGCTACTCGACTCTATTGTAAAGCTGATTAGCAGAACCGCCAAAAAGCTCTCTCATCATGCATCTCTCGATGGCATGTTCGCATTGAGGATGGCAGTAGCCGGGCTTTACCGACCTGGCGCATCGCTAAGACCCATGTTACTTTCACTGGGTACTGCACTCACGCTGCTGGTTGCTTCAGCCTTAGTTATTGCATCGACTCAACGGACACTTCTGGACACTGTTCCCGAAACCGCACCATCACTGGTTTTTTATGACCTGCAGAAAGATCAGGTGCAAAACTTTAATAACGTTGTAGCAGACATCAAAGGCTATAAGACCCACGCCGTTGCACCACTGGTACTGGGTCGTCTTACACGTGTGAATGGTGAGCAACTGACCGACAGCTCTGTGGCAGAACGTGCGCTGGAAGCCAACGATGAGCACAAACTCAGTTACCGCCTAAAAAACATAGACAACACCACTGTTGATCGCGGTGAATGGTGGCCGGATGACTATAGCGGTCCTCCGCTTGTTGCAATGGAAGACCGGGAGGCAGATCAACTGCAATTAAAAACAGGCGATAAACTCCAGTTCAGTATTATGGGCCAGCACATCGATGTCACACTGGCAGCGATATATACGCAGGCTCGATTTCAAACCAGCTTCTGGCTGGAAGCAGTCTTTACACAAGACGTGCTCGACCCTTTTATTTCCCGCCATATTGGAAGCGTAGCACTCACACCCGAGGCAGACATTGCAGCACAGTCCACGCTTGGTGAAAACTTTCCCAATGTGGTCACCATACGCACGGCCAAAGTACTCGCAGCTACAAAATCCATACTATCCAGTGCAAGCCTCGCCATGATGCTGATTGGCGCTGTCAGCCTGAGCGCCAGTGTTCTGGTTATGGCAAGTGTCGTTGCTGTTAACAGACAACGACAAATCTATGAAGCATCGGTGCTGCACGCTATGGGCACACGGATGAGTGATGTGATGAAAAGCGTGGTTTTTGAGTACGGACTGCTGTCGGTTGTTTTGTCACTATTTGCAATGGCCGTCGGCAGCGTCCTTGCACAGATCATATTGACCTACTGGTTAAAGATTAGCAGTAGTGGAAGTTTATGGACCGGTGCACTGGTGGCAATAATTGCCAGCACGCTATGCTTATTTGCCGGTGCACTGTGGCTGCTGCTAACTCTGAAAGCAACACCTGCCGCCCTGTTGAAGCGCGGGGCGTAAGCATTTGAATATCCAGGCACCGGTAAATAAGCCCTTTAACACACACTCAGCTAAGTAAACCATGGTCAGAATAAACAACGTATCGCTGTCTCTGACCTAACGAACAATATCGTTAAAAATCAGAGACAGCATACGGCGATCTAAAAACTGACCTGTGAGAAAACTTATCGCACTATGTATAAGGATACTCAGTCGCTATAGGTGCGGTAATCAGTCCATCCGAAATACCAAAAGCATCAACAAGATCCACACAATGGCCGCGAGTCTCAAGGCACAATGTATCAACCATCTTTGATATATAAACAGCTTTTCTGCCCTCAATATAGCCATTCTCCAGATACCAGCCTTTGTATTCCTCAATCATTGATAATGCATACAAACGCTCCAGCATCAACAATGGCTTTTGAATAGTTTTGTCAGCACCTTTCACACCCTTTATAAACTGCTCAAGCACGAGCCTTTCAACATAGGCTTTAGCCATATCTACCATCATAGGCTGACACTCAATAACCGCATCAAAAGAATCCATACCGCCCTTAACACGCTTACTCAGTCGCTGTGCTACCAGACGGGTCATATATTCTTCGCGGTATTTAAAAGCTGCAGTGTAGAAACTACGACTTAACAAATGCTTGCGATCAACGTTGCGAGTGATGATCGGGTTTAATTCCGTGATTTTGGTACTGGCAATATCTGAAACAAATTTCATGGTGCTTACCAGCCCCATACTGCCAAAGCTATCCTTGAATTCTCCAAGTCGCGTTTTTGCCACCAGTTGCAGCAGAACAGTATTATCACCTTCAAATGTCGTGAATATTTCCGAGTCGGCCTTCAGGTCTGCGAAACGGTTTTCCCACAGGTATCCATTACCACCACACGCTTCGCGACACTCCTGCAACGCGTCTGTGGTGAACCAGGTGCAAAGTGATTTCATACCTGCAGCAACCGCTTCGACTTCCTGGCCGTCCTTTTCGGTTTTGTTGACATACCGCTCCAGGCTGTAGCGCTGGCCATAATGAAAAGCATAGGCTTTGGCTAGCAACGGCATCAGTCTGCGCTGGTGTGTGGTGTAGTCAAGGATACTTATTTCATCGCCACCATTAGGACCGAACTGGGTACGTTTGTCGGCATATTTAATGGCGATGGTTAATCCAAGCTTTGCAGCACTTAAGCCGGCATACGGCACACCAACACGACCGCCAACCAGTGTTCCAAGCATCGTGAAGAAGCGCTTGCTCTGACTAGTGATCGGACTGGAGTAGTTACCATCGGCATCAACTGAGCCGAATTTATCCAGCAAGTTGTCTCTGGGTACTATTACGTTATCAAACCAGATACGACCATTATCAACACCGTTGAGGCCGAGCTTGCGACCATTATCTTCTATGCGAATACCTTTGAGCGAATTGCCTTTGTCATCTCTTAGCGGCACCACAAAAGCGTGCACTCCGTGTGACTCGCCGTCAGTCACCAACTGCGCAAACACCGTTGCAGCCTTCGCATGTACAGCTGCGTTACCAATGTACTCTTTGCGCGCCAACTCATTCGGGGTGTGTAAAATAAAAGCATCCTGCGCCGGATCAAAAGTCGCGGTGACTTCTATATCGCGAACATTACTACCATGTCCGCCCTCGGTCATGGCAAAGCTGCCGGGCAGCGCCAGAGTGCCGATGTCTTTCAGGTATTTGCGATGATGTTTATCCGTACCGAGCCAGTAAACACTACCGCCCCACAAACCGAATTGCACACCGAACTTAATGGTCAGCGAGAGATCGTGGTAACCCAGCTCTTCAAACACAGCCATATATTTTTCTACGTCATCTTTACCACCGGCAAATTTTGGAAACGCCAGAGCGCCCCAGCCTTGCTGTGCCGTTAACTCACACCATTCGAATATAAGTTCACGATATTCATCTTTGCCTTCCGGAATTCGGTCCAGAGATAACTTGGGATCAAGGAAGAATTGGCGCACTTTTTTGCGAAGGCTTGCGTGCCTGCCATCCAGATAGGTTGTGAGTTTTTTTGTATTGATGGCATTTGCTTTGGATTGCTTTTTGGCAACCGCACACTCTTTGCCGAGCATGTCTGCAGTTGCTTCTTCACCGAGAATACAAAGGTCTGTTTCTATTTCTTCCAGCGCTTTACGGGTTGGGCAGTTTTTTGGCAACGGATCACCCTCGACCAGAGAGGCGCCGAGGTCTGCAATTGAGCATCGCTTGTCGATATCGCTGTGTTCACGAATGTATGACAGCCAGCTTTGAACCACAGCGGGTGATGGCGGGTTGGCAGGATCAAGCCATTGCTTGATCTGCTTTCGTTGATCAGGTGACATGCACTTGCTGGTTCGCAAAACCTTTTCTATCCCGCGAATTTGTGAGGCAGATATAACCTCATTAGACCAGGCGGTGTATAACATTGGCAAAAAGGGCAGCACACATGAATCAACCTGCAAACCTTTGATTTCTTTGTTCATAATTTCTCCGCTGCTTACGGTTGCATTGCTGATAGGGGAATCGTTTGAATATTCTGCCATAGTCGACGTGACGTCGCCCGGAGGATTCACCGACATTGCCTTTCAACCCGGATGGCGGCTGACGTGGCGGCCAACTGACCAGTTAGACTAATGGAACCTGTACATCCATTGCGGTGACTAACAGTGCAGCTGTCTCGTTGTTTGGTCTCATTCGACACTACTTTAAAACGACCCTCGCGAAATGCTACCGAGGAAAATTCCAAAGATATAGCGCGGCAACCAGACAACAGCCTAACCAACAATGCAGAAAACAACCCGGCAAATCACCAGGAGAGCCAGATTTATGCACCGAATAATCATCGCACTATTGCTCTATAACACAAGCTCTATGGCCGACGAGAGGCTGGACTTTTGCAATCAGATGCAGCAAATAGCCCATGCTGCAATGACATCCAGACAAGCAGGAGTGCCGCTACAAACTATGCTACAGCTGGTGAGCGACGAAACTGCAATTGCTATTTTCAAGGAATCTTATGAGTACCCAAAACACGACTCTGAAGCAGATCGAAAAAATTCAATAGACACCTTCACTGAACTGGTTCTATCAGAATGCCAGAAGGCATAACAGGTGCAAACTGCCCAATAAAAACAGGCATACAGCTATAGCTATAAATAAAACACGGCCAAGAAAAAATAAGTCGAAGCCAGCAGGACCTGGCATTGGGAACCGCTATTCTTCTGGCGCTTCCGGCTTGGCTCCAGGTCGAATAACCTCAATACTACTGTGGGCTCTTTCAATCAGTAGCTGCAGGGCCGCAATTTCTTTTTCACGCATTAGCAAATTTCTGATCCCTGGCTCAACGTTTTCCAACGGTGGCAAAGGAGGTGTTTCGCGTCCGGTGATCACAACGATATGACAGCCGTCTGAACTTTCATAAAGCGTGTACTGATTTTCTGGAATTTCAAATAGTTCCTGCTCGAAGCCCAGCGGGCCATCGTGATTCATCATAGAACCCAGCGCACCACCGTTTTGAGCTGATCGTTCATGGATAGAGTATTCTGTTGCGAGCTCAGCAAACGACTCACCTTCATTAAGTCGCGCAAGCAATGCGGTGCACTCTTCTTTGGTTTCGGTGAGAATATGGCTGACCTGCACGGTCTCTCCACGTATAGCGCTGGTATTGCTATCGTAGAACTCTTCTATTTCCGTATCACTGACAATGGCTTTCTGTGTCACGTACTTATCAATCAGATGATTGACGATTAGTTCTTTTAGCTCCTCCCTAAGTTCAGGATTACCATCAAAGCTGTCTTTCAGAGCGAACTGAAACAGCACTTCCTCCTGAACCAATGATTCAGCAAACTTTTCAGGGTCAGAGCGAATAGACACCTGATCACCCAACGGCATCGTTGAAATGAGTGCGTTAACGTCAGACATCGTTAACTGGTAGTCATTGATGATGGCGAGCGTATCGTCCTCCTGCGCCACCGAAGGATTTACTATCGCTGTAACTCCAAGCACCAATTGGCCGGCAATTATACAAGCCGCAACGCGCCCGGCTAATGGCGCTATAGCATTCATAGCGATTGTTCGAACATCTCTTCCAGCACCGACATTGCTTCTTCACTGGCCCATTCCCGAGCTCCTTCGGAGCCTGCAATGACTTGACCCTCGGGATTAAGAATAAATGACAGTGGCAAATTAACGGCGCCATACACAGACGATACGGCTTTATCAGAATCCATCAGTATAGGAAAAGTAACGCCCAGTTTATCGATAAACGGATCTATATCTTTTTTGCCGCCTTCATCACTGGAGATTGCAACAACGGTAAAATTTTTATCTTTATAGAGCTGGTGGATTGTTTCCATGGAAGGCATCTCCTCCAGACATGGCGGGCACCAGGTGGCCCAGAAATTCAGTAGTACGAACTTACCTTTGTAGTCGTCAAGTGTAAGTCCCTCTTCTCCCAGTAAACCGGGCAATTGAAACTCAGGTGCCGGGAATGGCGGGTCAAAAGTGGTGAGATTGAACCCGTGATACTTCGGGTCATGCGCTAAAGCACTGGTAAACCAGCCATTAAAAACTACGGTTATAAAAACTACCGATAATATACGTTTTATTTTAGTCATCAAATTTTCCTTGGGGAAAGCGTGAGACAGTATCAATGTACTGCCTCACACAAGACTTCTTTTTGCAGTATTTCCAATCTCACGGATCGGATTTAAGCACTTAGTTGATTCTAGTGGGCTGCAACGCCCGCTTGAATGCAACTTGAGTACTTTTGACCGCACAGTCAGTCGTAGCACACCTGTGTTTCAGGCGCTTTTGCGTAGAAGAAATCCTGACCATGACCACAGTAGTGCAGATCAGTGTCAGCTCCCGGCAATGCCGCATACAGGTAAAAAGCAGGTTTCAGCTCTTTCTGAATATCGCTACCGCGAGGCTCAGAAGGAACAGTAACTGCCTGACCTTGACCGTTGATGTAACCGGTAGTTTCAGACGAAAAGCCAATGATTTCATAGCTGCCAAAGTCGCCATTGGCGTACTTAGCTGGCAGATCTATACTGAATCGACCTTTATCTTTACCTGCGGTTCCATTTTTAAGCCATCCAACTGCACCAATGTACTCGGTTCTTTGATTAACCGTGTCATGGAGCCAGGCAAAAATGGCTTTTCGGCCTTGTGGCATTTTCAGGCCGTTGTAAGCACCTGTAACTTTACCACCGTCAAAAGCCGCGCTGCCTTTGGGTCCGATATCAGTACCGAAATCGTAACCATCGATCAGCACGCCTCCTAACATCGGCACGACTTCCTTGGCATTGGCTGAAAACGAGCCCAATGACAATAAAAGCACAGCACCGAGTGTAGAAAAAAAGCGTGTACGCATATTTTCTCCTCAATTGTACTTTCCCTTCGCTCCACAGGATTGTGATGCATCAGGATTGCACGGTTGCCGGTGAACGAATGTCCACCAGATTTGCTGCCCTTTGATGTGAAGCCTCCCGGTGCCCACCAAACGGTGATACAGGGTTAAAATGTCAACTAACATACAACTATTTTAGTTTTTGCAACACACACGCACGGCAGTGTCCAACATACCGCATACGGAACGCGGCGATCAACAAGATCCGAGCAAAAATCGGGCAGATTTATCATTAGTCATGAATCTAATAAAATACTTGAAGAATCAACCAATAATCGATGGAACAACTAGTGTTTTGAGTGGTCGAATGCGATCGAGTTATAGTCAGAGGTAACCCGATAACGCCTATCCGCCAGGGAACCCACTAGCGTCTATACAACTCACTTCTGAGACCCAGGAAATTGTCCCACGCAAACCAGTAAGAGATATGACCCGGTACACGAGCCCGCTTTTGTTCTCCGTTGGCAGATTCGAGAAACCCTTCGGTTACAAGCCAGGACACCCCGCCTGACGTCAGTTCATTTTTTTCAGTGAGTTCAAAAAGCTCTTCTTTATTTCGTTCATAAGCTCGCACAGTACGAGTGGCAGGATCACCGATTAGCACCAGTGATTTTGTGCCAACCCTATCGTTTATTACAGGCATATCGTTAAACACATCCAGTGGCCAGGCTTTACTGGCCGCAAGCCCTCTGACACCGAACACATAATCTTTTTTCTTCAGTGGGCTTTGCTCGTTAACTGCTGCCGGAAACATCAGATCCGGACTTTCAAAATACTCACGGTAAACAAAACCCGAATCGTAATTTCGGATATGACCGGTTTCCAGAGAGAGAACGGTTGTTGCCGGATTAGCTTTACGCCAATCTTCCCAGCTGCTTATTGTGATGGGCCTGATCTTAAGCTTAACGCCACTACCTGCCATGGGTCCTGCTACCGGTTCTCCACTGTATTGATTCCAAAGGCTGTTGGTATTTCGATCCAACATCAATTTGTTGGAGCGATACAGTAACCCCGATGACCCGAACACCAGCGTTTCATCGCGATCGTTCAGTTGCGTTTCAAACAATATACCCGAACCACAAAGAGTACAGTAGGCAAGTGCCACCGGTACATCACCAATGACATCATTCACCATTTCATGCCATCCCAATATCCTGAGCGGATAAGCACGGACATCTCCGTTTATTTCAACACCAAACACCAGATCCTGATCCAACAGGTAGTCCGCTTCATCTGCAGCAATCATTGTGGCATGATCAAGTGTCGGAATATCATCGTAGAGTGCACCACCCCAAACGATTTCCTCCAGCCTGATACGCATATTTTCACGCTCACCATGCGGAGGTTCGAACAGCGTTAAAAAGCGTGCATCTGTGTTACCCAGAAACCTGAGCTTTAATTCGCGATAAGTCATATGCGGAATAATTTCGGGGTGACGCTCCTGCCACGCATAGGCATCGTGCCAGGTCGATAATTTCTCACCGGTTAATTGTTCAAGCGCTTTTGATACCCGAACATCCGACCCGGTCCAGCGCATGGCGAGAACAAATGTCGGTATCAGGCTTTTGTCATCAAGATCTGCCAACCGTTCAACTATCGGAGTCTTGGCCTCTCCCTGAACTGAAAACATTTGCAGACTCAGCGCCGCTATTTGTTCGTTACTAAGCTCGGCTGCATGTGTCAGATTTAACAAAAGCCACGGGGCTGATACCAAAATCAGCACCCTGACAATCCAACTATTCATGCGTTCACTCCTGATTTCTTCTGGCTGTTAACACGCTGATTGTATGGTCATACGACCCGGCAAACTCAACACTCTGCATTTGAGTCTCGACCACTGACATAATTCTATTTGACGCTAAGTGAACGCAAGTGTTTCGAACTCAGTCGTTATTTTGTGAATTATCTCTTCCTGTAAATAGTGATTAGTCCTTTCCTGCACATGGGCAACAAGCGCATCGGGACTATTCTGCATGGCCCAGTCTTCGGTGTTCTGCGCCTGATGCTTGTGCCTCAGCTGAGTGGCCTTACTCTCTACCCGCCATTTAGCACACCAGGTCACTGACCATAGCCACATCAATCGACGCATTGGAATAAGTGTAGATTGCATAGATGCTCCCAGGACATCAGGCATTTCAAACAACCACTTTGTATAAAGTTTTTCTATCACAGCTTGCTTAAGCTCTATATTGATTTCCGTATCCCAGGTAGTTGATGTATACAGAGTGGCATGAGCAAGATCGAATCCGCATCCACCGTAGCGTCCTTTTTCCAAATCAACCAGTATTGCCCTGCCCGAATCATCAATCAAAAAGTTACCCGGGTGAGCATCAAACGAAATCAAACGTGACGGTGGAGCATCCAGTGACTCTACTTCCGCTTTGGCATATTCCAATTGCTCAGCAATCAGAACCAGACTGCCAGTGCCGATATCCTCACCATTCAAGTAAGTTGCTTGCTGCAATACCTCAGACAATGTGTCGGTTAGTGAGTTTTTCTGATCATAAAGCGGGGCTCTTAAAGCTATTGCAGGAAGCGGTAAGCGATGAATACACGCCAAAGCTTTAGCAATGGATTGAAAGTCTTCGACAGCAACAGGCGCACGCCCGCTAATTTTTTCCACCAGTAAAGCCCCCATGGGTATTTCCTCAGAGGGAGGCAACAATGCATAGCAGGCTGGCGTGTGATTGCCTGGCAACATTCGGGCAAAGCAGGTCGCCTGGTAGTGCAGATTGTCATGGGCATTCAATGCCAATTGACTTTGCTTGGGTATTCGCAGCAACAGCATAGAATCACCCACTGCGATATGATCGTGCGCCAGCCCCTTGCCGGGCATTACAGTCAGATCTTCGGCGCGCAACTGTCGCAGAGTCTCACGCAGATTATCATTCAATGACGACAACGAAGCCTCGGGAGCATTCCCGGTTTGTCGGTTGACCGATTCACCCGACACTTGGTGCAACACGGTAACTAAACTTTCAAATGATAAATCCATCCCCGCTATTGCCCGGCCAAAACTGATCTTCGCGCGCAATAGTTTTGATATGCCTGTACATCATCAACATCAGATAATGTATAAGTGGTGGCAACACTTTTTCGCGACGACAATGTTTTGAGCGTGTCTGCTAATGCATGACTGCCAGACCATCGAACATCGTGCATAAAAACTCTATTAGCCTGTTCCTCGGTTTGTTCGTCAGTTTGCTCGAAACTCAGCTGGTCTGCACTACAGCCCACCAACCAGAAGCCACCGTCAGTTGCCGGCCCGAACACCAGATCATGGTTCTCCAGTAATGCAAACGCATGTTGGATATGTTTTTGTTCAATAGCCGGAATATCACTACCTATAATTATCCGTTTGAAACCGGTGTAGCTATCCAGCGCGGTTCTCATGCGCTTGCCTAAATCACCACTCGGTTGCACAGTAGCATTAATGCCACCGAAGACTGCATGGTGCTGATCACCAGGTGACGCGACGGAAACACTGAGATTCCACGGCCCGTGCTTCAGTCGGGCAATCAATGCAGTAAGCGTATTCCGGTAAAACTCGAGGGCTGCAGCTTTGCCAATGTCACGTGCCAGTCTTTGCTTAACCCGGCCGTAAACGGGTGCTCGAGCAAAGACAATTAAATGGATCGTATTCTGCATGGTGAGCGGTCGGCAAATCAGGTGAAAACTTTCACAAAATTTAGGTGTTATTTTGTTAATAAACACAAAGTGTGACGGCACACATCATAAGCCGGAAATACAAAGACCGCTACCGGGAAACACTTTGAACTCTCCTGATTAATCCTTGTCTACCCGCTATAATACTTTCTCCAGTTCACACCAGTCAGGCCGCATCAATCAGGGTGCATCACAAAGCAGCGACAACTCGGCAATGAGAACCTCAATGACAATGAAACAAAATACTGCCCGTTCCCCCAGATCCATTCTCACTGCTAACAGTTTGGTCGCTACGTGCCTGGCTGCCAGCCTGGTGGTCATCAGTCCGCAGCTACTGGCGTCGTCCGGTGGTGGATCATTCGGGTCCTCAAACAGCTCGAGAGTAGACAAGCAGTACGAGCTAGGCAGAACCTATTACAAATCGCGTCAGGCGAACGGCAGCAAGCTCAAATACTGCGTGCAAACCGGTGATGAACTTAAGAAATTGTCGCGACGATCTGTCAAACAATTTAAAAATGGCTCTGCGTCCGATTTTATAGACAGCCTCTACAGCTGCACCGACCCAGACTTGAAAATCGCAGACCTCGTTCCTGCAGACCAGGGCGACGCGATACTTTACTACCTCAACAAGCGCTACAAACTGCGCCTGAAGAGTAGCTAAATTCTAGATATTTGAAATACTTGATTACAAACGCCGTCAACTCGCGACGCCTGAACTATATAAAGCAGGCGTCGCACAATTTTTATTATAAGCGCGCATAGTTCGCGTACTCTCTGTCACTGTTAACCCATCGGGTGATCCCCGCAGCGAGCAATGGAATAATAAAAATTGCCAGGTATTCCGCTGCCACTATACCAGTCGCCAATTGCAACGATCCAGCGCCCGTCACTTCGACATTCGTGCCGTACCAATAAGAAATCAAACAAAAGTAACTCAGTGACCACGTCCACCAGCGAGGGTAAAGTGTAGCGAAGGGCAATACCCAGGCTACATACCATGGGTTAATAACAGGCAATGCGAGCAAAAACACGATAAACAGCCAGTCACCTCTGAATCCGTATTCCGATTCAGACCAAACTACTTTAGTTACTGGTTCTGCAATCTGCCTTCCATGATGCGGATGCCGCCGACTTTCGATACGTCGCCGTCTCAGTCGCCGGACACAGACAACCACAACATAAACCGTAAAGGTGCAAAGCAGAAGAACCTTTATTGTCGGAAAATCAAAGTAATTCAACAAAACAAGATACAAACCGGCATTAAACAGCCAGCTGTCAGCCATTGCCAACAAACCCTCCGGCACCCAAATCTGTAGTGTACCGAACCAAAGGGTGATACCAAGCAGTGTCAGTAAAAACGCCGTCGTTAGTGCCAACCATTTCCGGAAGGACCAATAAGCCGATAACAAAAACGGCAAAGCGATCACTGCAAAAACCTTAGCGCCAAAACCCAGACCAAGTGCTACACCTGCCAGCACAATGCGTCGGCTTCTCAGCAGTGTGACACTGGCAACTACCCCCAATATGGCGTACACATCCGGGTGTGCTGTCAGCGCAAACTCTTTAAGGAGAAGTGGTGACCAGGCGTACAGCAACAACGCATTTCCCGCACCTAAACGAAATAACAGAATAAGAATCAGTAAATCTGCCAAACCTGCAAAAAACTGGAGCGGCCAGATCTTACCCGCATCAACCAGGTAACCCAATGCGAAGATCCATTGCGCGACTGGTCCATAGACGGTGGCAATATCCGGGTAGTTGATCAGTGACAAAATGGGCTCAAAATTTTCCGGTACATCTGAATCGAAAAATTCAGCGGGTGCCAGCGTATAGGGGTCTTGCGTTATGACCGTCTGATAACCATCCCACAGATAACGAAAGTGGTCATCTTCGAACAACGGTTCACCACCTAGTGCCATCAGGCGCAATACAGATGCCGATAAAACTATCCATAAAAAAGGGATGCGCTGCGCAGCCCGATGATATCGCCAAACGACAATGACGGCGGCTGCCACCATAAAAGCTGCCAGTAACAGGAAATAAATTAATGCATTCGCTGGAGGGTTGCGTGATATAAAACAGATGCTCGCCCAGCACACCAGAACAAGCAGTGATAAAACCGGGAAAATAAATCTTCCTGCCTCATTCGAACCGGGGTTAACAGATGGCTTGGTATTCATGCGATTTTCGGATTGAACCATTGTGAATTTTAGTACTCCGATCAATCATATAAAAACCTAACTTGTAGAGTCTGTGCATAAAACTCATGTATAGATCCAATGTGTAGCACCCATGTATAAAGCCCATGTATAGAGCCCATGTATAAAGGAAGGGAAATCACAGTAGTTATCCCTGCACTGAATGAAGAACTATCGATCGGTCTGGTACTTGATGAGCTTTTTGAACTTGGAACCTGTGGTGAATGCTCAAGTGTGATCAGTTCCGGGACTGACAACCAGTGCCCCGCAACACCGTCTTTGTCTGTTGCTTCGTGCCGCTCTTCAGAACAAAACGCTGTGTCTTCGTTGGTGGATCAAATTATCGTGTGCAACAACGGATCAACAGACAATACAGCGAGTATAGCTCTAAAGCACGGTGCTGTAGTTACCGACGAGCCCGAGCGTGGCTATGGCGCCGCCTGCCTGGCCGCATTAGCTGTGCCGGTTAAAAAAGACATCATCGTCTTTGTCGACGCTGATCATTCAGTAGTAGCTGAAGAACTGCCGCAACTCATTGACCCATTGTTTGATTCAGCTGATCTGGTGATCGGATCGAGAACACTTGGCAATACTGAAAAGGGCGCGCTTTCTATACCCCAGGAGTTTGGAAATCGACTCGCAACCGCATTAATACGAATGCTGTGGAATGTCCAGGTCACGGATCTTGGTCCTTTCCGTGCAATATCCAGTGATGCGCTGCAGAAATTACACATGTCGGACCGGCGCTTCGGCTGGACAGTAGAAATGCAGGTCGCCGCGATTCAGCAATCTATGCAGACTGTCGAGGTACCCGTTAGCACCCGACAGCGAATCGGGAAATCCAAAATCAGCGGCACCGTGCGCGGCGTTTTTGCCGCAGGCCACGGCATACTGGGCACAATATTTAAACTTTACCGGTCCGGCCGCAAGTCAACCGACCATTAACAATACCAATTCAAGCGATCAACAAATGCGTAAACACATTTATCCATTGATACTACTAGTCCTTGTTGCAGCTTCTGCAGGATGCTCCCTTTTCAGCAACAACGATGTTAACGCAGAACTTGACCAGCGTTTTGCATCTCACAACAGCACCAGCCCAACGGAAGTAGACCACAGCGAATGGCAACTCATACTGGACGACTACCTGATAAGCGACACCGAGTCCGGAGTGAATCTGTTTGATTATGAAGGCTTGCTGGATGATGGGCGCGACCCATTGGACACCTATATTGCAGCGTTGGAAGCCATTGACCCGCTAACGCTCAATGAACAAGAGCAAAAAGCCTATTGGATAAACCTGTACAACTCACTAACCGTACAACTAATACTCGATAACTACCCATTGGTGTCAATCACTAAACTCGGTTCTAATCCGCTGGAGTTCGGCCCATGGAATGAAAACTCGACAGAGATTAACGGATTCGAGTTGAGCTTGAACGATATTGAACACCGCATCATTCGACCAAAGTTTAATGATTACCGTATCCATTTCGCTGTTAACTGCGCAAGCATTGGCTGCCCCAGTCTCGCTACCGAAGCCTACCTGGGTTCATCACTGGATTCTCAACTGGATCAGGCCGCCAACGACTTTCTAAATCACCCGCGAGCCCTGCAGTTTCAAGAAAACAAACTGCTTCTGTCAACACTATTTGACTGGTATGCCGCAGATTTCGGTGACAGCCAGAGCAGTATACTGGCAACCCTTGGCAAACATACAAACCCTGATACCCAGTCAGCTCTGACAGCGTATAAAGGCTCTCCTGTTTATGAATATGACTGGGGGTTGAATGGTTATTGTAGTGAAGATGGGGCATGTGGGGAGTAGCTGGTAGCTCTGGCTTGTCGCACTTTGCTATCTCTTTATCGTTATCTCTTGGCATCCATGCCGTTTTTCGAAGCCAGTCCCTGGCTGTACGAGTCACTTTTGTCAACAGCAACAAAAGTAACCAAAAATGCCGTTCGCAAACTAATCTGCCCTGCGGGTCGCTTCGCGATTTCAAAAATCATTTCATCAACAGGCACGCGCAGATGCGCACGTCCTGGGCGCTGCGCTCTGCGCGCCGTCCCTGGCGCTACGGCATGTTGCTGAAATGATTTTTGAAACTGATTAAATGCTCTAACTTCAAAAGCAAACGCACCAGAGGTGCGAAAAAATATTCTCTCCCAGCTCATAAGATACTTTGCATAATCCAAAGATCTACTCTAATTTTTTTGCTTTTGCTTTTGCTTTTGCTTTTTAGCTTTTGACCTTCAAGCCTCTAATCAGTTTTAAGAATTACTGGAACCAAGGGTCGAGAGCGCCATGGATGGCGCGAAGAGCGCTTCTGCACACGGACGTGCATTAGCGCGACCCTTGGTGGAAGTAATTCTTAAAATCGCGAAGCGACCCGCAGGGCTGAGTAGCGAGCGCACGGCACTTTTGGTTACTTTTGTTGC